>NZ_JAMYPT010000008.1:0-274729 GCF_040320505.1 Mesorhizobium sp. M0678
TGGCTCATGCTGTGCTGCTAACTACGCTCGAAAGGACGACCTTAAGAGCGCAGCTTCGCTACCGGGCCATGCTCCCGCAAGGCGGCCCTCGCCGGAGGCGTACAGCAAAACTCTCTCGTCAGTCATCGCTCAATGCCCCCACAGCGCCACCGTAATGAGCTCACCGCGCATAGCCTTCATTCACGGTTTGCTATTCGCAGCGCCCGAATCGAGGTGATTTTTTGCGCGATCTGGAATGGGTGCTCGCTCGTATTCATAGCAAGCCATTCGATCTTCTCCAGCTCGCGTTCTACTAGATGCAGATGCTCGTATCTCAGCATGCCATTCAGCAGCCCGAGTACGTCGCTGTAGCCGTACTGCTGGTTCCTTTCGAGCACCCGGTTCACGTACGAGCGCCGGAATATGTTGTCGACGAGAGCAGGCTTGAATTCATAGCGCTCGTATACCGTTTGGAGCGCGTCTTCGAGCCGGTTGAGCCGCCACAACGCGTATACGATGAGGTAAGACACGCCGTAATACTCGCGATCCCTATCGAGGCGGTCCAGCAAAAGTGACGGGAACTTCGCCAAGCGATCTTCGGGAAGCTTTGAGGCGTACTCAACGATCGCATCGCCAATCTCAGAGACGATCTTCGGCCCGCTCTCGACCACGATGTCCTGCCGCTCGGAAGCGCGGTCGGACGCCCACCAATCCTGGTAGATCGACTTTATCTTCGCGTTCCCCTTTACTGCCGAAATGGTCCCCAGCCCGCCATGCTGGCGACCGTGCCGCGCATAGCGCCCAATCTCCTCTTTCAGGAGCGACGCCAGAGCCTTCTCGTCTTGGTCAGCGATCTCTGCAATCGGAGTTGAGTTTCGTCGTCTTGACGCGTTGGCGCTCGGGCTTGTATTCGATGCCCCGTTTTCGCGTCCGATGCCCGTTGTGATCGACGAATGTGAAATCGTAGCGTTTCGTGGCCTTCAGGTGATGCTTCCTAGTGGGGACCATGAAGTGCGTGGAAATCGGGACCGTCGCCTTTGGCGGGATGACAGGTTCGCCATCGTGCGCCCTCGGCCCATCCACAATGAGATCGCCCTTGACACGTGGTCGGTCGATTTCCACCCCCACCATACGCAGAGGACGGTCGCTGTTGTTAGTCAGCCACCAATCGTTTTGCAGTTGAAGGAGGAATGTACCATCCGACTGTCTCGCCAGATGCCACCTGTTCTCTTTCGGTCGTTCGGTGATAGTCGGGCGCGACGCCCAGCTCTTCACGACGTCGGGTACGAAGGGCCTTCCTACCCGTTCAATGAACTGCACGATCGCGGCAGTAGCCGACGAAGACTTGGGAATTGCTTCGTCTTCGTTATCTTGCGACATCTGAATGTCCTACCGCCAACGCCACCACGGCACAATATACAAGACGGCGAGCATTGCGTAAGCGATTTGAAGCAGGGTCATCGAGGTCGCTCCGTTGGACGATGACCTAGCCATTTATCGAAGATTTTTTGTCATGGGTGACAAATCCTTTGTCACGCACGACAAATCTTTTTCCGAAATCCGGAAAGATCGCGCTGCGGTTCAGTGCCCTCCCATACCGAAGAACGCGATGGGGTAGCCAACGAAGGCAATGAACGCGCCCGCGGCGAGGCAGAGATAAGCGATCTGGAGAAGTGTCATAAGCGGCATCCTTTGTTGCTGCTTACTCTATAGCGCTCCGCAAACCGTGTTGCGTTTTATGGTGACACGCTCCTGTCATTCGACGGCAGGCGCAAACACAGGCGCGCAGTACGTGCGGCAACTGAACGGCGAATACGAGAAACACTACGCGCCAATTTCATTGACGCTAGACAGGCCAATACGACGCGTACGAACAAACACTAGCCGATGGCGCTAGCCGCACTAGCGAACGAACACTGCATTGTCCGCAATGACGAACTCAATGCGTCGAACGACGCTAAGCACCGCGAACTGTCATATGGTTAGCGCAGACACTTGATTGACCAATTAGGCCAATTGGCGATTGACAGTGCATTTGATAAATGCGCCGAACCAACGGCAATTAGCAATGCTAACGTTGACATCGCCCTGATGCAGCACCTTGGATTTGATCGCTTCGCAATCGCCGGGCACGATCGGGGAAGCCACACCGCCTTTCGGACTGCTATGGATCATCCCTCCGCGGTGACACATCTCATCGTGCTCGATGGCGTTCCTATCCTCGAAGCGCTTGAACGATGTGATACACGCTTTGCAACCGCGTGGTGGCATTGGTTCTTCTTCGCCCAGCAAGAGAAGCCGGAGCGCGCTATCAATGCCGATCCCGATGCTTGGCATGGTGGCTCCGCCGAACAGATGGGCCCAGAGGCCTATGCCGATTACAGCGCGGCCGTTCACGATCCGCGGGTCATTCACGGAATGATAGAAGATTATAGGGCAGGTATCACGATAGACCGTCTGCACGACGCGGAAGACCGAGAGGCGGGCCGCCGTATTGAATGATGGTTCTGTGGTCGCTGCGTGATGACCTTGAGCAGCTTTACGGCGATGTTCTCGAAGTTTGGCGACCGTGGACGGCGGCGAGACAGCAGGGGAAGGCCCTGGACTGTGGTCACCACATGGCTGAGGAAGCACCGGATGCGCTCGCGGCCGAAATCCTGCGATTCTTGGGACCCTGCTAGGCTCTGCCTGCCGTGGCACGTATCGAAGCATTGACGCCCGGCAAGCCATGTTGTCCGCTTCGCCCGCAATGCGGACCCAATGTGAGGGCTTCGGAACTTCGACTTTGGGTCAAATGCCGAATTTGGTCCGCTGTAACATAGCTCCGACTTCCTTGCGCGCCGAGCACGAAATACCACCGATCCTGCCGACATCATGGCACACCTCGAGTAAAGCCTTCGTCTCGAGCCCCTCGCCCCGATTTTGTTCGCGCGATAGAAGCGGCGGTTGGCGATTAAGCAGCATGGAATCGCCGAATTCATGCGCGCGGTAGCGGTAGGCGGCAAAGGCTGTGGAGGCCTTGGCGAGCAGAGCATCGTCGGCAAAGGCGCGCAGGAGCTCGAAATGGCTTTCGCCGGGCTGGTGGACGCCTGTGAGAATCGCATCGACCACGCGAAGCCGCGTGCCCCGCGCGATGCGCCCTGTCGCAATGCCATTTCCGGCACGCACATTGCCGCCGGGATTGGCGGCTGCCTCAAGTGCGCGCACTACGCTCGTGCCGATCGCAATGATGCGGCTGCCGCGGAGCTTCGCCCGCGCGACCTGCGCCGCGGTGCGCCCAGGGATGCGGTATGGCTCGTCGAAGGGAAGGCGCGAGTCGAGCGCGGGATCGCCGGTGGAAGAGACGCCCGCAGCATGCGTGAGGGTTGCAAAGCCAACGTCGTGCCGACGCCAGGCTTGGAGCGTGCGCCAGTCGAGCGCGAAGCCTGCCGACGGCGCCTCGAACGCGACCGGCCCGGCGGCAATCTTCGTCCAAACATCCCACAGTGCCAACGGCTCGGGAACATGCGCGTATTGGATCGGCCGGCCGTAGTGCGCCAGTCCTGCAAGCACCGCTGCGCGGTTGCCTGGGAAGTGCAACTCGAGAAGGCGTGGATGGTCGAGAAGGCGCTCGACGACGGCGTCAAGCGAGCCGAGCCGGAGGCGATCGCCTGGTGACAGCGGAGGTGGAGGCAGCCGGTCTTCCGTGCGCGTGCGGTGATCGCCCGAGCCGAAGGCAATCGCCACGAAACGGGTTGGATCGGGAAGTGACAGCCAGCCCGCCAGGCGGATCTCGATCGCCTCACCGCTTGGGACATGCGTGCCGTGCAAGCTGGCAGGCAAGGTCGCGGCGTCATTGGCGACGACCAGATCGCCGGGGTTGAACAGCGTCGCGAGTCCAACTCGCGGCAGGTCGCGCATCGTGCCGTCCGCCTCGACGACGAACAGCCTGGCGGAGCGCCGATCGGGACGATCGGCGGCAATCATCCATGTGCTCCGGCGAGAAGCGTAGAGCGGACCGGCAACGCGTCGAGCATCTTTTCGATGATCTCGGCAGCTGCCTGCTCGGGGCGCTTCAAGGTCGCCGGATCAGCATCAGGGATCGCGAGCGCGTGCAGTGGGGTGTCCATATCGCCGGGGTCAGGCGCGAGGAGCCGGATGCCGTCTGCTTTCGCCTCCTCGTCCCAAATCGCCGTCACATGGGCAAGAGCGGCCTTGCTCGCGCCGTATGCTCCCCAGCCGGGATAGGCGTTCACGGCGGCGTCGCTGGAAATGTTGATGACCAGCGCGCCGCGGCCCTCGCGTGCGGACGCGGCAAGCGCACCGAACAGGGCTTTCGTCAGCCGGAACGCGCCGACGAGATTGACCGCGAGCGCCATTTCCAGCTCCTCGCACTCGGTATCGGCAAGGAGCGCCAGAGGGACAGGGCCGAGGCTCGACGCATTGTTGATCAGGACATCGAGCCCGCCGAGGCTGGCAGTGACCTGCAACGCGATCGGGTAGATGTCCTCCTTCTTGCCGACGTCGCCGACAATACCGTGCGCGCCCGTCTCGTCGGCGATGCGTTCGACATTCGCGGCGGTGCGGGCGACGAAGGCGACGCACGCATTCATCGCGGCAAGCTGCCGCACAAGCGCCAGTCCGAGGCCGGACGTGCCGCCTGTGACCGCCACGCGAAGTCCCTGAAGTTCGACATTCGTCTGCATTGCCAGTGCTCCTTTAATCCGTATGCCTCTTGGTACAAGTTCAAGTTAACTTGAAGTCAAGCGGGAATTGTGCTTTCGTTCATGCATGGATTCCATGCTGACCATCACCGACGTGGCGCGGCGCAGCGGCGTCGCATCATCGGCCCTGCGCTTCTACGAGGAGCGCGGGCTGATCGCGTCCGAGCGGGCCGGCTCGGGACACAGACGCTACCCGCGATCCGTGCTGCGCCGGATCGCCTTCATCGTCTTCGCGCAGCGAATTGGGCTGACGCTTGAGGAGATCGGCGGCGAGCTGGCCAAGTTGCCAGCCGATCGCGTGCCGTCGCGTCGGGATTGGTCGCGGTTATCGGGCCAGTGGACCAAGCGCATCGACCAGCGCATCGCCGAGTTGCAGCGCCTGAGGTCGGGGCTTACCGAGTGCATCGGTTGCGGCTGCCTGTCGATCGACCGGTGTAGCCTTGCGAACCCTGCCGATATGGCAGGACGCAAGGGGCCGGGGCCGAGGTATTGGCTGGGGTGAGTTGGCAGCCAAGTGCGAGACGCTGCGGACCGGTAACGTTCAGCGGCGGTATCGTTTGTCAGTGACTTTCTCCATCCACTCGACGGCGTCGCCATCAATTGCTTGCGCCGTCCTGCCAGACGGTTCGTTCCTTCTAAAGATGCGGCTGCATTTCAGCGGGCCAAGCAAAATAAGGAATACGTCGAACTGCTCCGGGTGCGGCAGTCATCGACCTCTTCAGCCCCGCCCGAAACGCTGAGCGTTGGAGCCGTTGCGCGTTGCCACAGGCTGATCGGATTGATCCGGCAGTTGGCGATACCTTTCTTGCGGCAACGAAGGACGAAAACGGTGTCTAGGCCATCGGTAATGGTAGCCTGCTCAAAATTTCGCCAATCGTTGGCTGATCGCCCGCACAGTACTGCATTCGGACAGCATGACCCAAGACTTTACATTAAGTATTCGAATTTGTTCGCTTTCGGCGCAGTTGGTCCCGCCCATCATTGAACCGACACGAATCTCATAACCGATTTCCTGCCAAGCGATCGCCGTGTGAAGCTTGTCAAACTCACCCCAAAGGTGCCGCAATATCGAGGAATGCTAATGATAAGGTAATCATAAGCGACCTCCCGAGATACTCGCGCTCCCACGCACTGATCCGGATCAGCTGATTGCCTCTCCTCAGGTAATTATAGCCCACCAAATCCGGCATTGCCTGCGTCCTCCGATCGGTTTGGTCGGATCGGATGAGGCATTCCGGCCCGCCGACAGCCTGTGGATCGATTCGGTCTCGTGTCCGGTTCAAGGGCATCGACCCGTCTGAGTCCGCTCAGCAATTCATGTGGCCGGATGTGGCTAGCTGCATCTGACAGTGCAGAGTTGCCGCAAGCGTGTTTTCCGATTTCTACGTCGAAGTATCGCCGCTGCACGATGCGAGAGGCAAACCGCTTTTCTCACCTGCGCCTGCTGCCATTATCTCGTCTGTGTCATCGCCGAACAGGAAACAGACGGGACAGACAATGACCTGTGTTCTGCCACAGGTAAGCACTGTTCCTGAGCCCGTGACCTTAGACAGAATTGACCGCGCTCTGGATACGCTCGCCCTAGCTATCCACAAGGCTGGCAACAAAGGACGAGCGTATCTCCCGATTTACGAGCGTCTTGAACGGGAGAAGAAGAAATTGATTGCAGAGATGGGCGCAATGCTGCGCGTCCAGGAACGGCTCAAACGATCTCGGGATCGAAAGGCAAAGCAATTTTTTTGAGTTCGTCTCGTCGCCATTGCAACGATCCGCCCGTACCATACTCTACACGCTCTATCGTATGGCCCATCAAGATTTTGCGAAGCTCGCTGTCGATACCTGCCTCCTTCATACGATCCTCGAAACTGTGCCGGAGGGAATAAATCTTGTGCTTCGGTGTCGGGAAAAGTTTGTGTGTTTTAAAGAATTTATTGAGGTTTGCAGAAAGCGCCTCTTCACGATTGCGGTAGCGCGGAAAGCCCTGCGGATTTTTCTTAAAAACTTCCAGCGCGACGCCTACCAGCGGTACATCTCGCACTGACCATTCGGTCTTGATCTCGCGCGGATCATCGGCGTCCTCTCGTGGGGTAATGCGAACATACGGAACCGGCGTGTCAAGGAAGATCACGGTCTCATCAAGATTGCATATCTCGCTTGGGCGTGTGCCTGTCTCGATCAGCGCCAGAACGCAGCGACGCGCTTGAGCATCCAGGGATGCTAAAGCGCCCGGCCTCATGATCTGATCGGTTATCCATTTGGGTTCGAATGACGGCCGTTTACGACGGCGCTTGCCACGCTCCGAAAAGCGGAGGTCATCGAATGGGGTGCCTTTTTGTTCCTCGCCCAAATGAGCGAAATAACGCCTGTAGAGATCCCGCATGTTGCCGAGGTCTCGATTGCCGGCAGACGCCGAATGTGTCGCGGCTCCGATGTCTGGCGGCGGCGCGATGCGCTTGAGCCAGAACCGGTAGAAGGTCAGTCCGTCTTCACGCGTGACGTCGCCGATCGGCTTGTCACCAACCAGGGCAACGAAATTGTTTACGGCTCTCTGCTTTACCTTCTTCCACATTCGGCGCTGCGACTGGCTCTTACCCGCGACTTCATGGGCCATGATCTCATCGGCGTAGAGATCAAAAGCTTTGGAGACTTTGACCGGCGGCACCTGCACCCCGCCGAGGAGAGCGTCGGCGACCGCGGGGGCCGCTTGAACGCGCTCCAGCGCCTCGACACGCTTTAAAATTGAATCGACATTCTGAAAGCCTGCCACCTGTCCATTTGAAAGGTAGGAAACGCCCATGGCTTCAGCCCGGCGAACGGCGTCGCGATACTGATCGAGTGCTGACCTTGTCTCGCCGCCGCAAAGAAGCACCGCCCACAGGGTCTTGTCCGCGTCTTCGAGCTTGTCGCGCATGGCACGTGCGAGGCGGCGTTCGTCCGTTCCCAGGGACTTGCGAATGAACCTGCCGCGATCGTCGATGCCGACCATCTTGGCGGGCATTCGCCGATGATAATAGAAAATTCCGTCGCGCTGGACGAGGTAGCGATCCGGGTCTCTGGCGGGCTCTGCGACGGCCTCTTTTCGCATGGGCCAAACTCGCGATGTATCTCAGTTTGTATCCCAAATTGTATCGCATTTCGGCAAGAACGCCAAGCGCCCTCATCAACGGGTGCTCTGCCGGACTGGAGTTTCAATGGCTTAGAGGGCCAAGTTCACGAATTTGATGGTGCGGTCGAGAAGACTCGAACTTCCACGGGTTGCCCCACAGCGACCTCAACGCTGCGCGTCTACCAATTCCGCCACGACCGCACGTGGTAGGAGCCGGAACCAACCGGCCCGCGGCGTGTAGCAAATCGTTTCCGGTGAAACAAGTGCGCGGCCAGCAATAATCGGCCGGACATCGGCATAACTCTTCAAGGGCCGAACGTGCCGGAACTGGACGTTTGTACCGATTGCCGCCATATGAGTGGCGAGACGAGATATCATGACAGAACGCAGCCAGATCGCCACGTCGTTCCTGCCCTTGCCCGGCTCGGCGCCGGTCGAATGGCGCATCGAGCCCGGGCTCACCGCCTATCCCGATGCGCTCGCCGTGATGGAGGCGCGCGCCGAGGCAATCCGCAGCGGCGCCGCCGGCGAGATGGTCTGGCTGGTCGAGCACCCGCCGCTCTACACCGCCGGCACCAGCGCCCGCATCGAGGACCTGATCGAGCCGGACCGTTTCCCGGTCTTTGCCGCCGGGCGTGGCGGCGAATACACCTATCATGGGCCGGGCCAGCGAGTCGCCTACGTCATGCTCGACCTGAAGCGGCGGCGCGAGGATGTCCGCGCCTTCGTCGCCGCACTCGAACAATGGATCATCGGCTCGCTGGCCGCCTTCAACGTACGCGGCGAACGCCGCGAGGACCGCGTCGGCGTCTGGGTGGTTCGGCCGGACCGCCCCGCTTTGCCCGACGGCTCGGCGGCCGAGGACAAGATCGCCGCCATCGGCATCAGGCTGAGGCGCTGGGTGAGCTTTCACGGCATCGCCATCAATGTCGAGCCGGACCTTAGCCATTTCAGCGGCATCGTGCCGTGCGGCGTCCAGCATCACGGCGTCACCAGCCTTGTCGACCTCGGCCTTCCCGTGACCATGGCCGACCTCGACCTGGCGCTGAAATCCGCTTTCGAGGACGTGTTCGGGCCCGCCGCGGTGTCGCCTGTCGAAGTGTCCCGCAAGGCCGGCTGAAACACTCGCCCAATGCCTGCGCCAATATGCGAAGGCGGCCCTCGCTCATCAGCATCGAGCCCGCCCTTGAGCTCAATCCTCACATCGCGCCGATCCAGATTGCCATGGAAATGAGGAACGTGCTCATGCACACCAGCGAGACGACATCCTGAACAAGATCGGTCATAACTCTCTCCTGTTGTTAGTATGTTCGTATTTTGTTCTAATTTTGTTCGAATGTCAACGATCGCAGTCCGGGCGTCACCCGAATTGCGCTCGGTCATTTCGACAGGGTTAAGAAAGGGTTGAGAAGGAGATGCCGAGCGTTTCGGGGCCGACAGGCGCGCGAAAGCGGCGGGACGGCGCACGGCAGCTCGCGGGCCGTCATCGCCTCAATTGCAGCGCACCCTAAAGCGGCACAACCTTGCCGTCGGACAGCGTCACGCGGCGGTCCATGCGCGAGGCGAGCTCGTGATTGTGGGTGGCGATGAGCGCCGCCAGGCCCGATTGCCGGACCAGTGCTGCCAGCGCCTCGAACACATAGGAAGCGGTCACCGGGTCGAGATTGCCGGTCGGCTCGTCGGCCAAAAGCACCAGCGGCGCATTGGCGACGGCACGCGCAATGGCGACCCGCTGCTGCTCGCCGCCGGAGAGCTCGGAGGGGCGATGCTGTGCCCGCTTGCCGATCTGCATATAGTCGAGCAATTGCGCCGCCCGCTCGGCCGCCTCCTTGCGCGGCAGCCCTTTTATCAGCTGCGGCATCATGATGTTTTCCAGCGCAGAAAACTCAGGCAACAAATGATGGAACTGGTAGACGAAGCCGACATCGTTGCGGCGGATCGCCGTGCGCTCGTCGTCGGAAAGCCGGCCGCAGGCGCGCCCCGCCAGGATCACGTCGCCGGCGTCCGGTCGCTCCAGCAGCCCGGCCGTGTGGAGCAGCGTCGACTTGCCGGTGCCCGACGGCGCCACAAGCGCCACCATCTCGCCACGCTTCAGCGAAAAATCGGCGCCGTTCAGGATGGTCAGCTTGCGCGGCCCCTGTACATAATGGCGTTCGACGCTCTTCAGCTCGATAATGGCCTCGGCCATCATTCGTACCTCAGCGCTTCGACCGGATCGAGCCTGGCAGCGCGCCACGCCGGAAACAGTGTCGCCAGGAACGACAGCGCCAAAGCCATGAGAACGACCGAGATCGTCTCGCTGGCATCCATGCGCGCCGGCAGCTGGCTCAGGAAATAAAGCTCGGGATTGAACAGCCGCTCGTTGGCCAGCCAGGAGAAGAACTGGCGGATGCGCTCGACGTTGAGGCAGATCACGATGCCGAGCAGCACGCCGGCGATGGTGCCGACAACGCCGATCGCAGCCCCGGTCATCAGGAAGATGCGCAGGATCGCGCCGCGCGTGGCGCCCATGGTGCGCAGGATGGCGATGTCGTGGCCCTTGTCCTTCACCAGCATGATCAGGCCCGAAATGATGTTGAGCGCCGCCACCAGCACGATCAGCGTCAGGATCATGAACATGACGTTGCGCTCGACCTGCAGCGCGTCGAAAAACGTCTTGTTACGCTCCCGCCAATCGACGAGGGTGATCGGCCGTTGCGCCGCCTCTTCGACCTTCGGCTTCAGCGCGTCGATATTGTCGGGATTGTCGGCGTAGATCTCGATCGTCTGCGCCCTGCCGTCCATGTTGAAATAAAGCTGCGCTTCCGAAAACGGCATGTAGACGATGGAGCTGTCATATTCCGACATGCCGACCTCGAAGATCGCGGTTATCGGATAGCCTTTCATGCGCGGCGTCGTGCCGAGCGGCGTGACGTCGCCCTCGGGCGAGATCAGCGTGATGGTATCGCCGAGCACAAGGCCGAGATTCTCGGCCATGCGGCTGCCGATGGCGACTCCCTCGCCGGTGTCGAAGCCGACGATCGAGCCCGCCTTGATGTTGTTGGCGACGATCGTGATCTTGCCGAGATCCTCGCCGCGTATACCGCGCACCAGCGCGCCGGTGCCGCCGCCGACATTGCCTTGCGCCAGCACCTGCCCGTCGATCAGCGGAATGGCATATTTGACGCCGGGCACGCCGTTGATGCGGCCGGCGACCTGGTCATAGTCCTCCAGCGGCATGTCGAGCGGCTGCACGATCAGGTGCCCGTTGACGCCAAGGATGCGCGTCAGCAGTTCGGCGCGAAAGCCGTTCATGACCGCCATGACGACGATCAGCGTGGCAACGCCCAGCATGATGCCGAGGAAGGAGATCGAGGCGATCACCGAGATCACCGTCTCCTTGCGGCGCGAGCGCAGATAGCGCCACGCCACCATGCGCTCGAAGCCGGAAAAGGGTCCTGCCGCCGAAGGTTTGGCTGCTGCCGCTTCACTCATACGGCGGCACCGAAACGCTTTTTCACGTCGCCGATCGGCAGCGTCTCGCGCTCGCCGGTCCTGCGGTTCTTGATTTCGACCTCGCCGGCGGCGACACCACGCGGCCCGACGATCACCTGCCACGGGAGCCCGATCAGGTCGGCGGTGGCGAACTTGCCGCCCGGCCGCTGGTCGGTGTCGTCGTAGAGCACCTCCTTGCCGGCGGCGGCAAAGGCGGCATTCAGCTCGCGGCAGACGCGGTCGCATTCGGCATCGCCAGCCTTCATGTTGATCAGGCCGACATCGAACGGTGCCACCGCCTCCGGCCAGATGATGCCGTTATCGTCATGGCTGGCCTCGATGATCGCCGCGACCAGCCTGGACGGGCCGATGCCGTAGGAACCGCCAGAAACGAAATGATCCTTGCCGTCCGGCCCGGTCACCTTGGCGCCCATCGGCTTGGAATATTTGTCGCCGAAATGGAAGATATGCCCAACCTCGATGCCGCGCGCCGAGACCCTGTCGCCTTCGGAGAGCTTTTCCCATGCCGCCTCGTCATGCATTTCGTCGGTGGCGGCATAGGGCGTCGTCCACGTCTTGACGATGCCGCCGATCTCGGCGTCGTTCGAAAAATCGGTATCCGCCCCCGGCACCTCAAGCGAGAGATAGTCGCGATGGCAAAACACCTGGCTCTCGCCGGTGTCGGCCAGGATGATGAACTCATGGCTGAGGTCGCCGCCGATCGGCCCGGTGTCGGCGCGCATCGGAATGGCCTGCAGCCCCAGGCGCGTAAACGTCCTGAGATAGGACACGAACATGCGGTTATAAGCGGCCTTGGCGCCTTCATAATCGAGGTCGAAGGAATAGGCGTCCTTCATCAGGAACTCGCGCGAACGCATGACGCCGAAGCGCGGGCGCACCTCGTCGCGAAACTTCCACTGGATATGATAGAGGTTGAGCGGCAGGTCCTTGTAGGACTTGACATAGGAGCGGAATATCTCGGTGACCATCTCCTCGTTGGTCGGCCCGTAGAGCATATCGCGGTCTTGCCGGTCCTTGATGCGCAGCATCTCCTTGCCGTAGTCTTCATAGCGGCCGCTTTCGCGCCACAGCTCGGCCGATTGGATGGTCGGCATCAGGATTTCGAGTGCGCCGGCGCGATTCTGCTCCTCGCGAATGATCCGGCAGACCTTGTCCAGCACCCGCTTGCCGAGCGGCAGCCAGGAAAAGCTGCCCTGCCCCTGCTGGCGGATCATGCCGGCGCGCAGCATCAGCCGATGCGAGACGATCTCGGCCTCGCGCGGATTTTCTTTGAGAATGGGCAGGAAATAGCGCGACAAACGCATGGACTGGTCCGTGAGAGAGGATGGCGGCGCCGGAATCGGCGCAGCGCAGGCTTGCTTGCCCCGGCTTCATAGCCATTTCATGGCGGAATGGAAACCCGGCCCAAGCGCTGCACAGGCGCCGCAATTGCCGCACGCGGCTTGCTGGGCGTTTCGCAAGCAACGCCTGCCGTACTATTGTGCACTGCAGCACGAGATTGCCTGTTTCCGGGCAAAATTCTTCGTGACATTTTCACCCGCCTTAGGCTAGTGTGCCCCCATAACCGAGAGGGTAGAGAAAAATCTGCCCTCCTACGCGGTCAAAGTCTTGGGAGGATGCGATCTAGGCGCGGTAACTCGCTGCCGCCGGACACCGGAAACAGATCGGACGCGTTTAAATTGCAAGGCCTCGCGCCTTGCATTTTTTTTGTGCAATCATCTGGTTAGCACGACAGATTACCAAACTACATGACGTTGCGTCAGCCCAAACCCGCCCCGGCCTTTACTTTGGATTGACCTTGCTGGCTCAGCTTGATTTCAGAGCGTCGGCTAATGCATGTCGCGCAAAAGCGTGCAGCGGTTTTGCGATAACGACATGCATCAAACAAGAACTTAAAGCGCGTCCGATGAGGCCGGTCGAACGCGACGCGCTTTAGGCTGGGATAGTCGGACACGGTAGGTAGCCGGCTAATGCGCTGGGCTCTGGTTGAAATCCGGCACGATGTGCGGGATGTCGTCGATACCGAGGCCAAGCCCTCTCGTGATGCCGTAGAAGATACCCATGAGGACCAGCGTGACGATCGTCGTGCGCAGCGCCGCGCGCAGCATGTGCGGTCCGCGCGGTGCGCTCGGAACCGTGCCAAGCGTCACGTCCCGATCCTCGTCCTGCGTCCGCATGCTGAACGGCAGGACGGCGAACAACACCACCCACCATGTGGCGAAGAACAGGGCGACAAACGAAACCCAACTCATGCTTGCTCCAGTTCGACCAGCGTGCCGAAGAAATCCTTGGGGTGCAGAAACAATACCGGCTTGCCATGTGCGCCGATCTTCGGATTGCCGTCGCCCAGCACGCGCGCGCCGCTGGCCTTGAGACGGTCGTGCGCCGCAACAATGTCGTCCACCTCATAGCAGACATGGTGCATGCCGCCGGACGGATTCTTCGCGAGGAATGCGGCGATCGGCGAGGCTTCGCCGAGAGGCTCGAGCAACTCGATCCTGGTGTTGCCGACGTCGACGAACACCACCGTAACGCCATGCTCCGGCAGCGCCTGCGGCGCGGTCACGCGAGCGCCAAGCGTATCGCGATAGACCGCCGCAGCCGCGGCCAGATCCGGCACCGCAAGCGCGACATGGTTGAGGCGTCCGAGCATAGGGTGCTCCAGGTCTGGGGTAGTGAGTAGTGAGTAGTGAGTAGTGAATGGTGAATGGTGAATGGAATATTGCGCATTGCAAAACCGCTAACCCACAACATCCTATTCACTATTCACTATTCACTATTCACTTACCTTGTGACGAACACCGTCACCAGCGGCTTCTTGCCCCAGGCTTCGTTGGCCGCGCCGCGCACCGCGCGCCGCACTGCCTCCTGGACCAGGTCGAGGTCTTTTCGGCGCTGGCGGGGGATGGAGTCCACGGCGCCGATTGCCGCATCGATCATCAGGTCTTCCAGGCTCTCGCCGCTGCCGTCGGCCTCGGCGACGCCGATGGCGACGAGATCGGGATCGCCGGCAAGCTCGTATTTGTCGTCGAGCACGACATTGACGGCGACATGGCCGGCAAAGGACAGCTTGCGGCGGTCGCGAATGCCCATCGCCTGGTCGGTGCCGATCAGCCTTCCGTCCTTGTAGATGCGGCCGAACGGCACCTGGTCGATGATGGCGGCGGCACCCGGATACAGCCTGAGCATGTCGCCGTCGCGCACGTGCGCGACCTGGCCGATGCCGGACGTCGACATCAGCGAGCCCTGCGCCACCAGATGCGCCGCTTCGCCATGCACGGGAACGCCGATCTGCGGCCGCACCCATTCATACATCTTGCGCAATTCGCTGCGGCGTGGATGGCCGGAGACATGCACCAGCGCATCGCCGTCCTCGATGATCTTGATGCCGAGATCGATCAGGCGGTTCTTGATTTCGAGGATCGCCTTCTCGTTGCCGGGAATGGTGCGCGAGGAAAACACCACCGTGTCGCCGGCCGTCAGCGCCACCGACTTCATCTCGTCGCGCGACAGCTTGGCAAGTGCGGCAAGCGGCTCGCCCTGGCTGCCGGTGCAGATGATGACGAGGTTTTCGCGCGGGATGAAGCCGTAATCCTCCTCGGCGATGAATTCCGGCAACCCGTCCATATAGCCGAGTTCATCAGCCACATCGATGACGCGCTTCATCGAGCGGCCAATCACCAGGCACTGGCGGCCGGCATCCCGCGCCGCCTTGGCGATGGAGACGATACGCCCGACATTGGAGGAGAAGCTGGTGACGGCGACCCGGCCCTTGGCGTTCTGGATGACGCTCTTGAGGCCCTCGCCCACCGCCACTTCGGACGGCGATTCCCCTTCCCGCATCGCATTGGTGGAATCGCAGACCAGCGCCAGCACACCCTTGTCGCCATAGGCTCGGAAGCGCGCCTCGTCGGTCATCGGCCCGACCGTCGGCGCCGGATCGATCTTCCAGTCGCCGGTATGGATGACGACGCCGGCCGGCGTCGTGATCGCCAGCGACATCGGTTCGGGAATGGAGTGCGCAACAGGGATGGCCTCGATCTCGAACGGGCCGACGGTGAATTTCTCGCCGGCCCGGTAGATCGTCACCGGGATCTTCGGCGCCCCTTGCTCGCCCTGCCGCTTGGCTTCCAGCAGGCCGGCGCTGAACGGCGTCATCCAGACCGGCGCCTTGAGCTTCGGCCAGATGTCGTGGAGCGCGCCGTAATGGTCCTCATGCGCATGGGTGATGACGATGCCGCGCAGATTGGCGACATTCTCCTCGATGAAACGCGTGTCGGGCAGAACCAGGTCGACGCCGGGCAGGGTTGCATCGGGAAAAGTGACGCCGACGTCGACCACGATCCATTCGCGCGCATTGGCCGGCCCATAGCCGTAGAGGGCGAAGTTCATGCCGATCTCGCCGACACCGCCGAGCGGCACGAAGACAAGTTCGGCGTTTTCCGCTATCGCCATGGTCTTTCCTTCCTTGCCGGTCAAAATTGTGGGCCGGTCAAAATTGTCGGCCGGTCAAAATTGTCGGCCGGTCAAATTCAAGCTGGTCAAATACCTGGCCAGTCAAACGTATTGGCCAGTCAAACGCCGGCCGAGGCAACCGCGCCGAAATGCACGTCGCCGGCGGCGATCGTCAGAACCGAACCTTGATCGTCGCGGATCACGAAACGGCAGTCCTCGTCAATGGTCTCGAAGGTGCCGCGCACCACATTACCGTCAATTCTGACAGCAACCTGCCCGCCAAGCCCCGCCGCACGCGCCAGCCACCGCCGCCTGACGGCGGCAAGCCCGCGCCCTTCGTTCCACAGCCGCGCATTCTCGCTCCATGTATCCGACAGCGCCAGGAACAGCGTCTCGGCATCGCAAGCAGACCCCAGCGCGCTGAGCGACGTCGCTGGATAAGGCAAATCCTCAGGGTATGCCACCACGTTGACGCCGACACCGACAGCCACCGCGGAACGGCCACCATCCAGCATCGCCGATTCCAGCAGGATGCCGGCGAGCTTGGCGCCCGAGGCAAGCACATCGTTGGGCCATTTCAGTTCGAAACGGTTCTTGCCTTGGCTCGCACCATCGAGGCCGATCGCGATCCTGCCCTTCGGCACGACAGCGTCGAGCGCGTCGGCCAGCGCCAGTCCGGCAACGAAGCCGAGCGTCGCGGCAAGCCGAAGCTCGGTGTTGGTGATCACCAGCAACGTCGCTGCCAGATTGCCCTCGGGCGTCGCCCAGGCGCGGCCACGGCGGCCACGCCCGGCTTCCTGCTTTTTGGAGACGACCCAGAGTTTGCCCGGATCGCCGGCCCGTGCATGCTCCAGCGCCAGCGCGTTGGTGGAGCCGACCGTGTCGTGCGCCTCGAGCCGGAACCCGTCCGAAGCCGCGGTTGGAGCCAGCCTGAAAGTCATTCCGTCAGAAGAAGGTCTTGGCCGCGGCTGCGGCGTAGGTTCCGATCGGGCCGCCGATCAGCACGTAGAACAGCACGAAGGCGCCACAGACACCGAGCACGACGCGCAGTTCGGACGCCATCGGCACGAAGCCGCCGACCGGTTCGTCGAACCACATGATCTTGATGATACGCAGATAATAGTAGGCGCCCACCACAGAGGCGAGCACGCCGATGATCGCCAGCGCGTAGAGGTTGGCATTGATGGCGGCGAGGAACACGTACCATTTCCCCCAGAAGCCGGCGAGCGGCGGGATGCCGGCCAGCGAGAACATCAGGATGGTGAGGATCGTCGCCATGATCGGATTGGTCGCCGACAGGCCGGCGAGATCGCTGATCTGCTCGACATTGCCCTCCTTGCGCCGCATGGCGAGGATGAAGGCGAAGGTGCCGAGCGTCATCACCAGATAGATCAGCATGTAGATGGCGACGCCGCGCACGCCATCCTGGCTGTTCGCGGCAAGGCCGACCAGCGCATAACCCATATGACCGATGGAGGAATAGGCCATCAGCCGTTTGATGTTGGTCTGGCCGATGGCCGCAAAGGCACCAAGCGCCATCGAGGCGATCGAGATGAAGACGATGATCTGCTGCCAGTCGGCGGCGATCGGCTTGAAGGCGCCCATGGTGACGCGCACCATCAGCGCCATCGCCGCCATCTTCGGTGCCGCCGCCAGAAAAGCCGTCACCGGCGTCGGCGCGCCTTCATAGACGTCGGGCGTCCACATATGGAACGGCACCGCCGAGATCTTGAAGGCAAGGCCGGCCAGCACGAAAACCAGGCCGAAGACGAGCCCAAGCTGGCGCTCACCGCCGCTCAGCGCCGTGGCGATCTCCTGGAAGCCGGTGTTGCCGGTGTAGCCGTAGACCAGCGAGATACCGTAAAGCAGCATGCCCGACGACAGGGCGCCAAGGACGAAATACTTCAGCCCGGCCTCGGTCGAGCGCAGATTGTCCCGGTTGATCGCCGCCAGCACGTAGATCGCCAGCGATTGCAGCTCGAGGCCGAGATAGAGCCCGATCATGCCGTTGGCCGAGATCATCAGCATCATGCCGAGCGTGCAGAGCAGGATCAGCACCGGATATTCGAACTTGTCGAAACGCTCCGCCTGGGCAAAGCGGACCGACATGACCAGCGTCACCGCCGAGCCGACGAGCGCCAGCACCTTCATGAAGCGGGCGAACGGATCCTGGATGAAGGCTTCGCTATAGGCGTTGCCCTGTCCCGGCGAAAAGACCAGCCAGGCGCCGGCGATCACCAGCACGGCGACGGCAAGGCCGCTCACCGTGACAGTGGTGTTGGCGCGCGAATAGGCGCCGAGCATCAACAGCGCCAAGGCGCCGATGGCGAGGATCAGCTCTGGCGTCGAGAGCGACAGGCTTGAGAGAAGGTCCGGCGTCATGGTTCGCAAAACCCCCAGTCAGTTCGCCGCCGCGGTCTGCGCGGCGCCGATGGATGCGGTGACATTGGTAACGAGCGCCTTGACCGATTCGGCGGTCGCGTCGAAGATCGGCGCCGGATAGACGCCGAAGAAGATGACCAGCGCGACCAGCGGATAGATGATCACCTTCTCGCGCGTCGACAGGTCGAGCAGGCCTTTCAGGCTTTCCTTGGTCAGCGCGCCGAAGATCACCTTGCGGTAGAGCCAGAGCGCATAGGCCGCCGAAAGGATGACGCCGGTGGCGGCGAAGAACGCTACCCAGGTGTTGACCCGGAACACGCCGAGCATGGTCAGGAACTCGCCGACGAAGCCGCTGGTGCCGGGCAGGCCGACATTGGCCATGGTGAAGATCATGAACACGGTTGCATATTTCGGCATGTTGTTGACCAACCCGCCATAGGCGTCGATGTCACGCGTATGCATGCGGTCGTAGACGACGCCGACGCAGAGGAACAGCGCGCCGGAGACCAGGCCGTGCGACAGCATCTGAAAGATCGAACCCTGGACGCCTTCCTGGTTCATCGCGAAGATGCCCATGGTAACGAAGCCCATGTGAGCGACCGACGAATAGGCGATCAGCTTCTTCATGTCCTCCTGCATCAGCGCCACCAGCGAGGTGTAGATGATGGCGACGCCGGAGAGCGTGAAGATCAGCGGCGCGAACATTTCGGATGCGATCGGAAACATCGGCAGCGAAAAGCGCAGGAAGCCGTACCCACCCATCTTGAGCAGGATGGCGGCCAGGATCACCGAGCCGGCCGTCGGCGCCTCGACATGCGCGTCCGGCAGCCAGGTGTGCACCGGCCACATCGGCATCTTCACCGCGAAGGACGCGAAGAAGGCAAGCCATAGCCAAGTCTGCATATTGGCCGGGAAGTTGTGGGTCAGAAGCGTCGGGATGTCGGTGGTGCCGGACTGGAAGAACATCGCCATGATGGCGAGCAGCATCAGCACCGAGCCGGCCAGCGTATAGAGGAAGAACTTGAACGAGGCATAGACGCGCCGCTTGCCGCCCCACACGCCGATGATGATGAACATCGGGATCAGGCCGGCTTCGAAGAAGACATAGAACAAGACGATGTCGAGCGCGCAGAACACGCCGATCATCAGCGTCTCGAGCAGCAGGAAGGCAATCATATAGGCCTTGACGCGCTTCTCGATCGATTCCCACGAGGCGAGGATGCAGAGCGGCATCAGGAAGGTGGTCAGGATGACGAACAGCATGGAGATGCCGTCTACGCCCATATGATAGGAGATGCCGGAATCCAGCCAGGCAAACTTCTCGACGAACTGGAAGCCGGGCTGCGAATTGTCGAAGCCGGTCCAGATGAACAGCGAAATCACAAACGTGAACGCGGTCGTGAACAGTGCTATGGCGCGGATGTTGCGGCGCGCGTTCTCGCTGTCGTCACGCACGAAAAGGATGAGCAGCACACCAACCAGCGGCAGGAAGGTGACCAGCGATAGGATCGGCCAGGCGGTCATCAGAGCATCATCCAGGTGACGAGTGCGGCAACGCCGATCAGCATGGCGAAGGCATAGTGGTAAAGATAGCCGGTCTGCAGCTTGACGACCCGGTTGGTGACGTCGACGACGCGCGCCGAAATGCCGTCCGGCCCGAGCCCGTCGATGACGGTGCCGTCGCCGGTCTTCCACAGGAAGCTGCCGAGGCGCTTTGCCGGCCGCACGAACAGGAAGTCGTAGAGCTCGTCGAAATACCATTTGTTGAGCAGGAAGGCGTAGAGCAGGCGATGGTTGGCGGCGACGCTCCGAGGCATTTCCGGCGCGCGAATATAGAACTGCCAGGCAATCGCAAAGCCGATCAGCATGGCGATGAACGGTGACAGCTCGACCCACAACGGCACTTCGTGGATTTCGTGCAGGATGTGGTTGTCCGGCAGCGTGAACAGCGACGCCTTCCAGAATTCGGCATAGCCCTCGCCGAAGAAGGCGCCGTGGAAGATCACGCCGGCAAACAGCGCGCCCGCCGCCAGGATGAACAGCGGCACCAGCATGACCGGCGGCGATTCATGGACATGGTGCATGACCTCGTGGCTGGCCCGCGGCTCGCCGTGGAAGGTCATGAAGATCAGCCGCCAGGAGTAGAAGGAGGTGAAGCAGGCAGCAATGACCAGCAATATGAAGGCAAACGCGGCGACCGCATTGTGGCCGGCGAAGGCCGCTTCGATGATGGCGTCCTTGGAAAAGAAGCCGGCCGTGCCGATGATCGTTACCGGGATGCCGACACCGGTCAGCGCCAGCGTGCCGATCACCATCATCCAGTACGTTTTCGGAATGAGCGTCCTCAGGCCGCCCATCTTGCGCATGTCCTGCTCGTCGGAGACGGCGTGGATGACCGAGCCCGAGCCGAGGAACAGCAGCGCCTTGAAGAAGGCGTGGGTGAACAGATGGAAGATCGCCGCGCCGTAGGCGCCGACGCCGAGCGCCACGAACATGTAGCCGAGTTGCGAACAGGTCGAATAGGCAATGACGCGCTTGATGTCGTTCTGGACGAGACCGACTGTCGCCGCGAAGAAGGCGGTGAAGGCGCCGATGAAGGTGACCACGGTCAGCGCCGAATGCGACAGCTCGAACAGCGGCGACAGCCGCGCCAGCATGAACACGCCTGCCGTCACCATGGTCGCGGCATGGATCAGTGCCGAGACCGGCGTCGGGCCTTCCATGGCATCCGGCAGCCAGGTGTGCAGCGGCACCTGCGCCGACTTGCCCATGGCGCCCATGAACAGGAGCAGGCAGACGACCGTCATCGCAGCCTGCTTGTCGAGCGCATAGCCGAGGAAGGTCAGCACGGCCGCACCTTGCGGCGCGCCTTCCGCCGGAATGAACGTCGCCGCATTGGCGAAGATGGTGCCGAGATTGACCGAGCCGAACAGCACGAACACGCCGAATATGCCGAGCGCAAAGCCGAAATCGCCGATGCGGTTGACGATGAAGGCCTTGATCGCAGCCGCATTGGCCGACGGCTTCTTGTACCAGAAGCCGATCAGCAGATAGGAGGCAAGGCCGACGCCTTCCCAGCCGAAGAACATCTGCACGAGGTTGTCGGCCGTCACCAGCATCAGCATGGCGAAGGTAAACAGCGACAGATAGGCGAAGAAGCGCGGCCGGTCCGGATCGTGATGCATGTAGCCGATCGAGTAGATATGGACCAGCGACGACACCGTGTTGACAACTACCAGCATCACCACCGTCAGCGTGTCGATCCTGAGCGCCCAGGACGCCTCCAGCCCGCCCGACTGGATCCAGCGCATCACCGGCACGGTGAACACCTCTCCGCCGCCGAAGCCGACGGAGAAGAAGGCGACCCACGACAGCACAGCCGCAATCACCAGGAAACCGGAAGTGATGTATTCTGAAGCTTTGGCGCCGAGCGAAGTGCCGAACAGGCCGACGATCAAGAAGCCGAGCAGCGGAAGGAAGACGATGGCCTGATACATGGTGGTTCCGTCAACCCTTCATCATGTTCACGTCTTCGACCGCGATCGAGCCGCGGTTGCGGAAGAAGACGACGAGAATGGCAAGGCCGATCGCCGCTTCGGCCGCCGCGACCGTCAGCACGAACAGTGCGAACACCTGGCCGACCAGATCGCCGAGCGCCGCCGAGAAGGCGACGAAATTGATGTTGACCGCAAGCAGGATCAGCTCGATCGACATCAGGATGACGATGACGTTCCTGCGGTTCAGGAAGATGCCGAACACGCCGAGCGTAAACAGGATCGCCGATACGGTCAGGTAGTGCGCGATGCCGACGACCATCTCAGACTCCTTCGCCCGTCTTGACCTTGCGGATTTCCACTCCGGTTGCCGCCGTGCGGCCGACCTGGGCGGCGATCGACTGCCGCTTGACGCCCGGCTTGTGGCGCAGCGTCAGCACGATGGCGCCGATCATGGCGACCAGCAGCACCAACCCAGCCACCTGGAAGTAATAGAGGTAATCCGTATAGAGGATGTCGCCGAGCGCTGCCGTGTTGGAGCGCGCGGCCAGGTCCGGAATGGGTTTCGCGACCGTCGCCGCCAGTTTCGGCGCGAATGTATAGCCGCCGAGCACCACGATCAGCTCCGCCGCCAGGATCAGCCCGACCAGCGCGCCGATCGGTGCATATTGCAGGGCGCCTTCCTTCATTTCGGCGAAGTCGACGTCGAGCATCATGACGACGAACAGGAACAGCACCAGCACCGCGCCGACATAGACGACGAGCAGGATCATCGCCAGGAACTCGGCGCCGGTCAGCATGAACAGGCCGGCGGCGTTGAAGAAGGTCAGGATCAGGAACAGCACCGAATGCACGGGATTGCGCGCCGAAATGACCATGAACGCCGATGCCACCGCGACAAAGGCGAAGAGGTAGAAAAAGGCCGCCTCTAGTCCACTCAGCATGGGTTCCCTCGGGTTTCCTGTCAGAACAGGACGTTCGTCCTGTTTTTTGCCACCGCCTCCGGTCGGCAAGTTGCGTGTTCCTTAAACGAGGCCCCTCGCCCCGTCCATGCGTCAAATATCAGCGGTAAGGCGCATCCAGCGAGATGTTGCGCGCCAGTTCACGCTCCCAGCGGTCGCCATTGGCCAGGAGCCTGTCCTTGTCGTAATAAAGCTCCTCGCGCGTTTCCGTCGCGAATTCGAAATTCGGGCCCTCGACAATGGCGTCGACCGGGCAGGCTTCCTGGCAGAAGCCGCAGTAAATGCATTTCACCATGTCGATGTCGTAGCGCACCGTGCGCCGCGTGCCGTCATTGCGGCGCGGGCCGGCCTCGATGGTGATGGCCTGCGCCGGGCAGATCGCCTCGCACAATTTGCAGGCGATGCAGCGTTCCTCGCCGTTCGGATAGCGGCGCAGCGCATGCTCGCCGCGGAAGCGCGGGCTGACCGGCCCCTTCTCATGCGGATAGTTGATCGTCTCCTTCGGCGCGAAGAACTGGCGCATCGACAGGAAGAAAGCGCCGACGAAATCCTGCAAAAGCAGCGATTTCGCGGCTTGAGACAGAGCACTCATTCGGCACCTCCAAAGATCTGCATTGCAGCAATTGCGCCGATAAATCCGAAAATAACAGGCATCTGGAAACGGTACATAAGTCTCGTAAACGACGCCAATTTCTGCTTGTCCCAGCCAAACACCGGAACTCGGTAGTTTGCTGCCAACCTTCGTTCCTGTTGCCGCAAGACGTAGGGCAGCACAACAATGTTGCCAAAGATTGCAACGAGCACGCCGACAACTGCACCCAGAAAACCAGCGGTCAGATTGCCCATCACGCAAACCCCGTGATCTTCAGAAAGGCGGCGGTGGCGACCACCATGAACAGCGAGATCGGCAGGAACACCTTCCAGCCGAGCCGCATCAGCTGGTCGTAGCGGTAGCGCGGCACGAACGCCTTCACCATGGAGAACATGAAGAACACCAGGCAGACCTTGAGCACGAACCAGATGAGCCCCGGCACCCAGGTGAACGGCGCGAAGTTGAAGGGCGGCAGCCAGCCGCCGAGGAACAGGATGGTGGCCAGCGCGCACATCAGGACGACGGCGACATATTCGCCGAGGAAGAACAACAGGAACGGCGTCGAGGAATATTCGACCATATGGCCGGCGACGAGTTCCGATTCGGCTTCCACAAGGTCGAAGGGCGGCCGGTTGGTCTCGGCCAACGCCGAGATGAAGAAGACGATGAACATCGGGAACAGCGACAGCCAATGCCAGTCGAGGAAGGTGTTGGGCAGGCCGAGCCGCGTGCCCAGCCCGTCCTGTTGCGACAAGACGATGTCGGACAGGTTGAGCGAGCCGACGCAAAGCAGCACGGTGACGATGACGAAACCGATGGAGACTTCGTAGGACACCATCTGCGCCGCCGAGCGCAGCGCGCCAAGGAACGGGTATTTCGAATTGGACGCCCAGCCGCCCATGATGACGCCATAGACCTCGAGCGAGGAGATGGCGAAGACATAGAGGATGCCGACATTGACGTTGGCGATCGCCCAGCCTTCATTGACCGGGATGACCGCCCAGGCGGAGATCGCCAGCACCGCCGACACCAAGGGCGCCAGCAGGAAAACGCCCTTGTTGGCGCCGGACGGGATCACCGGTTCCTTGAAGACGAATTTCAGCAGATCGGCGAAGGCCTGCAGCGTGCCCCATGGGCCAACGACATTCGGTCCGCGGCGCAATTGCACCGCCGCCCAGATCTTGCGGTCGGCGTAAAGCACATAGGCGACGAAGATCAACAGAACGACGATCAGCACGACCGACTTCAAAAGGATCAGCAGCGCCGGCAGCACGTAGAAGGAGAAGAAGGTGTCCATGTCTACTCCGCCGCCTGCCTGAAGCCGTTCTTCGCCAAAGCCGAGCACTCGGCCATCACCGCGGAAGCCCGCGCGATCGGGTTGGTCAGGTAGAAATCCTTGACCGGCGAGGTGAAGGTGCCCTTGTTCAGCCGCCCGCCGAGCTTGGCAACCCTGGCGATGTCGGCCGGGTCGCCGGCCGCGACATGGTCGATGCGGGCAAGATGCGGGTATTCCGCATAGAGCTTAGCGCGCAGCTGCGGCAGCGAATCGAACGGCAGCTTCTTGCCGAGCACATCCGACAGTGCCCGAAGGATCGCCCAGTCCTCGCGCGCCTCGCCGGGCGCAAAGCCGGCCCGGTTGGTCTGCTGCACGCGGCCTTCAGTGTTGACGAAGGTGCCCGACTTCTCGGTATAGGCGGCTCCCGGCAGGATGACGTTGGCGCGATGCGCGCCCTTGTCGCCATGCGTGCCGATATAGACGACGAAAGCGCCGCCGGTCTTGGCCATGTCGATTTCGTCGGCACCGAGCAGGAACAGCACATCGGTCTCGCCGAGCATGCCGGCGACATTCCTGCCGCCCTCGCCCGGCACGAAGCCGACATCGAGGCCGCCGACGCGTGCCGCGGCGGTGTGCAGTACGGCAAAACCGTTCCAATCGGCCCTTGCGGCATTGACGGCGACGGCGAGCTTGGCCGCCTGGCCAAGCACGGCCGCGCCGTCCGGACGCGCCAGCGCACCCTGGCCGACGATGATCAGCGGATGCGTCGCCTTCTTCAGCAGCTGGAAGAACTTGCCGTTGCCGTCGGCCAGATCCTTCAGCGATTCCGGCCCGGCGCCGAGCTGCTCGTAATCATAGCGCGTATCGCCGACATCGCCGATGACGCCGACCGGCAGATTGCCGGCCCGCCAGCGCTTGCGGATGCGGGCGTTGAGCAAGGATGCCTCGAAGCGCGGATTGGCGCCGATGATCAGCACCGCATCGGCCTGTTCGATGCCTTCGATGGTCGGGTTGAACACATAGCTCGCCCGGCCGAGCGACGGATCGAGTGCGGCGCCGTCCTGGCGGCAGTCGGTGTTCTTCGAGCCGAGCGAAGCCATCAGAAGCTTCAGCGCATAGATCTCCTCGACGGCTGCGAGATCGCCGGCAATGGCACCGATCTTTTCGGGTGCCGCATTCGACACCGCTTCCTTGATCGCGGCAAAAGCCTCGGCCCAGCTTGCCGGGGCCAGTCTGCCATCCTTGCGCACATAGGGGCGGTCGAGGCGCTGCGTGCGCAAGCCGTCCCAGATGAAGCGGGTCTTGTCGGAAATCCATTCCTCGTTCACCGCCTCGTTGGTACGCGGCAGGATGCGCATCACTTCGCGGCCTCGGCTATCGACGCGGATCGCCGAGCCGACGGCGTCCATCACGTCGATGGATTCTGTC
The DNA here is from genome assembly GCF_040320505.1 of Mesorhizobium sp. M0678. NCBI lineage: Bacteria > Pseudomonadati > Pseudomonadota > Alphaproteobacteria > Hyphomicrobiales > Phyllobacteriaceae > Mesorhizobium > Mesorhizobium sp. M0678. Next base: position 25,873 of record NZ_JAMYPT010000008.1, read on the forward strand.
TTGGTCAGTTCCCAAGGCCGTGCCTGGAAGGCATAGGGTTTGGAGGTCAGCGCGCCGACCGGGCAAAGGTCGATGACATTGCCCTGCAGCTCCGAAGTCATCGCGCTTTCGAGATAGGTGGTGATCTCGGCATCCTCGCCGCGGCCGATCAGGCCGAGCTCGGATATGCCGGCAATCTCGGTGGTGAAGCGGACGCAGCGCGTGCAATGGATGCAGCGGTTCATGATCGTCTTGACCAGCGGCCCGATATACTTGTCTTCGACCGCCCGCTTGTTCTCATGGTAGCGCGAGGAATCGACTCCGAACGCCATCGCCTGGTCCTGCAGGTCGCACTCGCCGCCCTGGTCGCAGATCGGGCAGTCCAGCGGATGGTTGATCAGCAGGAATTCCATCACGCCTTCGCGCGCCTTCTTGACCATCGGCGTGTTGGTGAAGATTTCCGGCGGCTCGCCGTTCGGGCCGGGGCGCAGGTCGCGCACGCCCATGGCGCAGGACGCCTGCGGCTTGGGCGGGCCGCCTTTCACCTCAATTAGGCACATGCGGCAATTGCCGGCGATCGACAGCCGCTCGTGGAAGCAGAAGCGCGGCACTTCTGCGCCGGCGTCCTCGGCCGCCTGCAGCAGCGTGTAATGGTCGGGTACAGTGATCTCTTTCCCGTCGACCTTGAGCTTTGCCATTTCGCCTCAAACCCCTGCGGACGTTCCGCAATCTTTCCTTCCGGGCGCGGCCGAGACCGCGCACGATATTGAATTCACTTTTTGGCCCCGGCCAACGCGGCCGCCTGACCGATCCAGCCGTCACGGCCGATGCGGCCCTTCAACGACAGGTAATCTTCGACCCAGGCGATCTCTTGCGGCGTCCACGCGGCGATCTGGGCGTATGTCCAGATGCCAAGGCCATTCAGCACCTTTTCCAGTTTCGGCCCGATGCTCGATATCGCCTTGAGGTCGGCGGGCTCGGCTGGCCGGTCCATCGCCTTGGGCTGCTTGAAATCTTCCGGCATCAGCCCGGCCGACGCATCCGCTGCAACGGTGCTCGCATTCGCCAAGCTCCGCGCCGCGGTGCTCGTCGCAATGTCGGTCACGTCATTGGCGAAGGACTGCGCCTCGGCAATCAGGGTTTTGGTGGCTGCGCGCGCCTTGGTCGAGGAGCTTTTGCCGGTCGCGGAAACGCGTTCCGTTCGGGTTTCGAAATCCTCGGCGGCTGGGTGCCAAAGCCGCTGCGAGGTCTCGGCCGCGCCTGAAAGCACGCCCATCCAGATACCAAAGGCGTGGTTGGCAAGGCCGATGCCGAGTGCCGTCATCGCCGCCGCGCCCGCGACAGGATGCGCCAGGAGATTGACGGCATTGGCCATCTCCTTCGGCATCATCCTGGTCAGATCCTGGTTCATCTTCAACAACGGGTCCATATCGGGCGTAAAATCGTCGGGTGTCGAAAACAGCGACATAGGTGGTCTCCTGGTCGTTTCCGTCTGCCCCGCGCTCGTTTCCTCGTTTCGGGCATTCGCCCGCAATTTTTTGAATTCTTCTATTCCGCCGCCGCCAGCACCGGTTCTGCGCGGTGTGCGTTGCGCGAAAACTCGTCGATGCGCCGCTCCACCTCGCCGCGGAAATGCCGCATCAGGCCCTGGATCGGCCATGCTGCCGCATCGCCCAGCGCACAGATCGTGTGGCCCTCGACCTGCTTGGTCACGTCGAGCAGCATGTCGATCTCGCGCTTCTGCGCCTCACCGCGCACCAGCCGTTCCATCACCCGCCACATCCAGCCGGTGCCCTCGCGGCAGGGCGTGCACTGGCCGCAGCTCTCGTGCTTGTAGAAATAGGACAGCCGCGCGATCGCTTTCACGATATCGGTCGATTTGTCCATGACGATGACAGCCGCCGTGCCGAGGCCCGATTTCAGGTCGCGCAGCGCGTCGAAATCCATCGGCGCGTCGATGATCTGCTCGGCCGGCACCAGCGGCACCGAGGCGCCGCCCGGAATGACCGCCAGCAGATTGTCCCAGCCGCCGCGAATGCCGCCGCAATGCGTCTCGATCAGTTCGCGGAACGGGATCGACATCGCCTCTTCGACGGTGCACGGATTGTTGACGTGGCCGGAGATGCAGAACAGCTTGGTGCCGACATTGTTGGGCCGGCCGAAGGACGAGAACCAGGCGGCACCGCGGCGCAGGATGGTCGGCGCGACAGCGATGGACTCGACATTGTTGACCGTCGTCGGGCAGCCATAGAGGCCGACATTGGCCGGAAATGGCGGCTTCAGCCGCGGCTGGCCCTTCTTGCCCTCGAGGCTTTCGAGCAGCGCCGTTTCCTCGCCGCAGATATAGGCGCCGGCGCCATGATGCATGTAGATGTCGAAATCGTAGCCGGAGGTGTTGTTCTTGCCGATCAGCTTGGCTGCATAGGCCTCGTCTATGGCGCGTTGCAGCGCCTCGCGCTCGCGGATGAACTCGCCGCGCACATAGATGTAGGCGGCGACCGCGCCCATGGCGAAGCCTGCAAGCAGGCAGCCTTCGACCAGCGTGTGCGGGTCATGGCGCAGTATGTCGCGGTCCTTGCAGGTGCCGGGCTCGGATTCGTCGGCATTGACGACGAGATAGCTCGGCCGGCCGTCGCTTTGCTTGGGCATGAACGACCATTTGAGCCCGGTCGGGAAACCGGCGCCGCCGCGGCCGCGCAGGCCCGATGCCTTCATCTCGTTGACGATCCACTCGCGCCCCTTGGCAACGATGCCGGGCGTGTTGTCCCAGGCGCCGCGCGCCATGGCACCGGCCAGCGACTTGTCGAAGCGGCCGTAGATGTTGTTGAAGATGCGGTCTCTGTCCTGAAGCATTGCTCGTTCCTCAGACCGGCTTCTTGCCGGTCGGCCGGCTCTTGTTTCCGGGCGACGGCTTGGCCGCCTTGGCGGCAGCCTTCGCCGGTTTGACCTTGGCCTCCGGCGCTTTGAAAGCAGACGCCGGCTCGGCCTTGTTCTTGGGGCCCTTGCGCTGTTTCGAGACGTCCTCGACCTGCGGTTCGGCCTTGTTGGCATTGGCGGCCGAATGCAGAGGCGCTGCGACGCTCGCCGCCCTTTCCGCCGCGGGCGCGACTTTTGTCGCCGACGGCGATTTCAGCGCCGGGTTGGTCTCGACCGCGTCGGTCTTCGGCTTGCTGGCATTCGAGGGCGCAACCGGCGCCGGCGCGGCAGGAGCCGCTGGCGGAACTGATGCCGCGGCGGCAGCCGCCGGCTCTGCATCCTTGGCGGCCTTGGTCGCCGCCCTGGTTTCCCGGTCGCGGGTCGCCTTGAGGATCGCCTTTTCGCTCTTGAGGGTCGTCAGGCCGCTGGCCGGCTCGGAAGTGACGCGGCCGTTTTGCGGTCCCGGTTTCACCGTGCCGCCCTTGCCGGCGTCATAAAGGTCGATGATCTCGGCAAGCCGCTCCGGCGTCAAATCCTCAAAAGTATCCCTAAAGATCATCACCATCGGTGCGTTGACGCAGGCGCCGAGGCATTCGACCTCTTCCCACGACAGCGTGCCCTTGTCGTTGGTGTGGAATTGGTCGTGATGGATTTTCGAGCGGCACACATCCATCAGCGCTTCCGAGCCGCGCAGCATGCAGGGCGTGGTGCCGCAGACCTGGATATGAGCGCGCGTGCCGACCGGATTGAGCTGGTATTGCGTATAGAAGGTGGCGACTTCCAGCCCACGGATATAGGGCATGTCGAGCATGTCGGAGATCGTCTCGATCGCCGCCTTGGTCACCCAGCCTTCCTGTTCCTGCGCCAGCATCAGCAAGGGAATGATCGCAGACTGTTCGCGCCCCTTCGGATATTTCTTGATCCACTGCTTCGCCGCCGCCGCATTCGCCCGGTTGAAGGCGAAGGAGGCTGGCTGGAGGCTGGCTTCTGCGAGACGGCGGACTGACATTGCGATTTCGCTTCTTCGGTTTCTACTGGCGGGAGCCATAGGCACGATAGCAATCCTCGGATCGCCCCAAAACGCATACGAACTCTTCATTTCCACGCTTCAGGCGGATGTATCCGTCATAGCGGCTATACACCCAAGCTATTGGCTTGCAACGATATTCTTCGGGGATCAATGACGCTACGAGGTTGTCATGAACCGCGCAGTTGGACGATGTCGACGGCCGGCCATGGACAAGAATGCCCTCATCCATTGCTGGGGTCTGGGTGCTCAAGCCACGGACTGTAAGCAGATCGCCTTCTGCAATAAGCTTGAACCCCTCTTTGAGAAGATCGGTTGACGAGGGACCCTCACCGGACCCAGCAAGCGACACTTCAGCGGAAGCCGCAAGGCATGCCGCGGCCAGAAACGCCTTTGACGGTCGAGCCATTCCCATCATCACCGATCGACCTCACCAAACACGATGTCGAGTGAACCTAACACGGCGGTGACGTCGGCCAACATGTGGCCGCGACACAAAAAGTCCATGGCCTGGAGATGCGCGAAGCCGGGCGCGCGCAGCTTGCAGCGATAGGGCTTGTTGGTGCCGTCGGAGACCAGATAGACGCCGAACTCGCCCTTCGGTGCCTCGACGGCGGCATAGACCTCGCCGGCCGGCACGCGGTAGCCTTCGGTGTAGAGCTTGAAGTGATGGATCAGCGCTTCCATCGAGCGCTTCATCGCCGCGCGCTTCGGCGGCACCACCTTGCCGTCGAGGTTGGACACCGGCCCGCTGCCCTCCTTACCGAGCAACAGGTCGACGCATTGGCGCATGATCTTGGCCGACTGGCGCATCTCTTCCATGCGCACCAGATAGCGGTCGAAACAGTCACCGTTCTTGCCGATCGGAATGTCGAAATCCATCTCGGCGTAACATTCATAGGGCTGCGATTTGCGCAGGTCCCAGGGTGCACCCGAGCCGCGCACCATGACGCCCGAAAAACCCCAGGCCCAGGCGTCGGCCAGAGACACCGTCGCGATGTCGACATTGCGCTGCTTGAAGATACGGTTGCCGGTCAAGAGTGAGTCGAGGTCGTCGACCGATTTCAGGAACGGGTCGATCCAGCTGCCGATGTCCTCGACCAGCTTCTGCGGCAGGTCCTGGTGGACGCCGCCGGGGCGGAAATAGGCGGCATGCATGCGCGAGCCGCTGGCACGCTCATAGAACACCATCAGCTTTTCGCGCTCGACGAAGCCCCACAGCGGCGGCGTCAGCGCACCGACATCCATCGCCTGCGTCGTCACATTGAGGATGTGCGACATGATGCGGCCGATTTCCGAATAGAGAACTCGGATCAACTGGCCCCGCTTCGGCACCTCGATGCCGAGCAGCCGCTCGGCGGCGAGCGCAAAGGCGTGCTCCTGGTTCATCGGCGCGCAATAATCGAGCCGGTCGAGATAGGGCACGGCCTGCAGATAAGTCTTGGCCTCGATCAGCTTTTCGGTGCCGCGGTGCAACAGCCCGATATGCGGATCGACGCGATCGACGACTTCGCCGTCAAGCTCCAGCACCAGACGCAAAACGCCGTGCGCCGCTGGATGTTGCGGGCCAAAATTGATGTTGAAGTTGCGAACGGAGGTTTCAGCCATGAGCGTGTTGCTCGCGCGCCACGTGAATGGTGAATGGTGAATGGTGAATAGTCATTGGCCTGAATCGACCTCCAGCGATCGAATGAACGAACGCATCATCTTCCCAACTTCTCGAACCTGACCGACAACAGCCCTGCACTCTTCTCGTCCAACAGTCCCACGCTCATCGAAAGAAGCGTATGGGTTTCCAGTTCCTTCAACGAACCTTGCGCAATACGAAGGAACTGAACGAAGGGCTTGCGCTGACCGCGGCCGAAACCCTCGGCGATATTTGCCGGTATCGACGATGCCGCGCGCCGCATCTGGGATGTCATGCCGAACATTTCCTCTCGCGGGAATGCTTTCGTCGCGAGATAGATGTCCGCAGCCAATACCATCGAATCCTTCCATACGTTCAGATCTCGATAGTCGTTGATTTTCCCGGACGTTCCATCCCGCTTTTCCATTCACTATTCACAATTCACCACTCACTGCTTTGCCTTCTCGTCGCCTGGAAGGACGTAATCCGTCCCCTCCCAAGGGCTGAGAAAATCGAAATTGCGGAATTCCTGTTTGAGCTCGACCGGCTCGTAGATGACGCGCTTGGCTTCGTCGTCGTAACGCACCTCGACGAAGCCGGTCAGCGGAAAGTCCTTGCGCAGCGGATGGCCTTCAAAGCCGTAATCGGTCAGAATCCGCCGCAGATCCGGATGGCCTGAAAACAGCACGCCGTAGAGATCGTAGGTCTCGCGCTCGAACCAGTCGGCGCCGGGATAAATCCCGGTGATCGACGGCACGAGCGTCTCTTCGTCGGCCTGGACCTTGATGCGGACGCGGATATTCTGTCTCGGCGACAGCAAATGATAGACCACGTCGAAGCGCTTTGCCCGCGACGGATAATCGGCGCCGCAAACGTCGATGATCGAGATGAACTGGCATTTCGGATCGTCGCGCAGGAAGGTGACCACCTCGATCAGGTCGCGCGGCTCGACCGAGATGGTGAGTTCGCCATAGGCGAGCACCGCCACGCCGATCCGGCCGATCAGCTTCTCGCCGAGATAGGTCGAGAGGTCGTTCAACGCCTGGGTCATGCCGCTCACCGCTCTATCGTGCCGGTGCGGCGGATCTTCTTCTGCAGCAGAAGGATGCCGTAGAGCAGTGCTTCGGCGCTCGGCGGACAGCCGGGCACGTAGATGTCGACCGGCACGATGCGGTCGCAGCCGCGCACCACAGAATAGGAATAATGATAATAGCCGCCGCCATTGGCGCAGGAGCCCATCGAGATGACGTAGCGCGGCTCCGGCATCTGATCGTAGACCTTGCGCAGCGCCGGCGCCATCTTGTTGGTCAGCGTGCCGGCGACGATCATGATGTCCGACTGGCGCGGGGACGCGCGCGGCGCGACACCGAACCTCTCCGAGTCATAGCGCGGCATCGACGTATGGATCATCTCGACGGCGCAGCAGGCGAGGCCAAACGTCATGAACATCAGCGAGCCGCTGCGCGCCCAGGTGATCAGCGCCTCGGTCGAGGTGACGAGAAAGCCCTTGTCGGCGAGCTCGTTGTTGATCTCCAGGAAGAATGGATCGTCGGACCCGACCGGCCTGCCGGTGTTGGGGTCGATGAGGCCCTTGGGCTTCGGCGCGACGAGCGTACCGGAACTGTCGTTCAATCCCATTCCAGCGCTCCTTTTTTCCATTCATAGGCAAAGCCGATGGTCAGCACCGCCAAAAACACCATCATCGACCAGAAACCGAGCATGCCGATCTGACTGAACGACACCGCCCAAGGAAACAGGAAGGCCACCTCCAGATCGAAGATGATGAACAGGATCGACACCAGGTAGAAGCGGATATCGAACTTCATGCGGGCGTCGTCGAACGAGTTGAAGCCGCACTCATAGGCGGAAAGCTTTTCCGGATCGGGGTTGCGATAGGCCACCAGGAAGGGTGCGGCGAGCAGCGCCAGTCCGACGACCAGCGCCACGCCGATGAACAGGACGATGGGCAGGTACGAACTCAACAATGCGTTCATTCTGCAGCTTTCCGTTGCGGCCAATCCACTCTGATTACAGCACCGGACCCACTTGCGGAAGCGTGACAGTTTAACCACTGAACCGTTTTAAGGGGGCTCTATGCTGCAACGCGGCGAGGGTTAGCGCAGCGCTTTCGGCGAAGCAAGTCAAACCTTGTTCAAATCGCGGTGCTGGACGGCATATCCGGGAAAACTGGTCCGATCCGCTCCTGTTTGATTTCCTTCACTTTTTACTCCACTTTTCTCTCCTGACATGGATGCCGCCAAAACCCTGCTAGCATGGCACGGAATCGCAGGTCATTTTCTCTGTCCAAAATCGTCCGGATGCCGCCTTCATGAAGGAAAAAATCTCGCTTGCCATGGCCCGTCGCATCGCGCTGGCGGCACAGGGATTCAATGACCCGCGACCCACCGGTACACCCGACCGCCGGCATCTGGCCCGCGTGCTTGCCCGTACCGGCCTGCTGCAGATCGATTCCGTCAGCGCCGTGGTGCGCGCCCATTATATGCCGCTTTATTCGCGGCTTGGCCCCTACAAGCTGGCGTTGCTCGACAACGCCGCCGTAACGCGCAAGCGCATGGTCTTCGAATATTGGGCGCATGAAGCCTCGTTCTTGCCGGTCGAGACCTATCCGCTGATGCGCTGGCGCATGCAGCGGGCCGAGCGCGGCGACGAAATGTACAGCGGGCTGGCCAAATGGGGCCGCGAGCACGCCGCCTATATCGAAGACATCTATCGCGAGGTCGCCGAACGAGGCCCGATCGCGGCGTCGGCTTTCGAAGGGCAGAAGGGTTCGGGCGGCTGGTGGGGCTGGAGCCATGCCAAGCATGCCTTCGAGTGGCTGTTCTGGGCCGGCCGCATCACCACTGCGCATCGCCGCGGCTTCGAGCGGTTCTACGATCTGCCGGAGCGCGTGCTGCCGCCAACAATACTGAGTCTGCCAACGCCCTCCCCCGAAGACGCTCACCGCGAATTGCTGCGCATCTCCGCCCGCGCCCATGGCGTCGCCACGGCAAGCGACCTGCGCGATTATTTCCGCCTCTCGCCCGCCGACATCAAGGGCCGCATCGAGGAGTTGGTCGAGGCCGGCGACCTGTTGCCGGTGAGCGTCGAAGGCTGGAACAAAACAGCCTATCTCCACAAGGACGCCCGTTTGCCGCGCAAGATCGAGGCGCGCGCGTTGCTCGCGCCGTTCGATCCTGTCGTCTTCGAGCGGTCGCGCACCGAGCGGTTGTTCGACTTCCACTACCGCATCGAGATCTACACGCCGGCCGAAAAGCGCCGGTATGGCTATTACGTGCTGCCGTTCCTGCTCGGCGACAGCATCGTCGGGCGTGTCGACCTCAGGGCCGACCGCCCGGCCGGCGTCTTGCGCGTCCATGCCGCCTATGCGGAGCCCGGCGCCCCGCCGCAAACTGCAGCCGCCCTTTTCGAGGAATTGAAGCAGATGCAGGGCTGGCTCGGGCTTGAGCGCATCGAGGTGACGGCTGCCGGCGACCTCGGCCGGCCGCTCGCGGATATCGCCGCGTCATAGACGTGCGTTGACACGACTACCCCCACAAGCCTAAATCCGTTCCAGACGGTCCCCTGCCCGCAACGGCAAGGGCCAAGAGGGAATGCGGTGCGAAATCTCGATTTCAAATCCGCGGCTGTCCCCGCAACTGTAAGCGACGAGCCTCGGCCGAAAACCACTGGGATGTTCCCGGGAAGGCGGCACCCAGGCGATGACCCGCGAGCCAGGAGACCTGCCGTCTAGGACATAAGAATCCGATCGCCTGGCGGGTTTTCCGGGCAAGGAGCCTGATTTGGAACGCGACAGCAGTTTTCCGGCTGAGACAGCGGATTTATTGTCCGGCCATGGTGATTCCCCGGCCGGCGTTACCGTCATCGTCTGCTCGTCCTGCCGTGACGAGACCGGTTCGGACGCTCATCCGCGCGCCGGCGAACTGCTCGCAGAGGACACGCGCCGCGCCGCTTCCGGCGAAAACATCAATATCCGCACCGTCGAATGCCTCGGCAACTGCAAGCGCCGGCTCAGCGCCGCCATGCTGCGCGACGGCTGCTGGAGCTACGTCTTCGGCGACCTGACCACGACCAGCGGCGCCGATCTCGTCGCTGGGGCAAAGCTCTTCGCCACCGCGACGGACGGTCTCATTCCATGGCGCGGCCGCCCCGATTGCCTGAAGCGTGGCCTCGTTGCCCGCATCCCACCCCTCGACCTTTTGAAGGATCAGATATGACCGCTTCCGTCTCCCGCGTGCCCTGCACCGTCGTCACCGGCTTTCTCGGCGCCGGCAAGACGACGCTGATCCGCCATCTGCTCGAAAATGCCAAAGGCAAGCGGCTGGCCATCATCGTCAACGAGTTCGGCGATATCGGCATCGACGGCGAGATTCTCAAGGGCTGCGGCATTGAAACTTGCCCCGAGGAAAACATCGTCGAACTGGCCAATGGCTGCATCTGCTGCACCGTCGCCGACGATTTCGTCCCCGCGCTGGACCAGATCCTGTCGCTGACGCCGAGGGTCGACCACATCCTGATCGAGACATCCGGCCTCGCTTTACCCAAGCCGCTGGTCCAGGCCTTCCAGTGGCCGTCGGTGAAAAGCCGCGTGACGGTGGACGGCGTCATTGCCGTGGTCGACGGACCGGCGCTGGCTGATGGCCGCGTAGCCAACGACATGGACGCCCTGCAGGCCCAGCGCGCGCAGGACGAGACGCTCGACCATGACGATCCGGTCGAGGAAGTGTTCGAAGACCAGCTCGCCTGCGCCGACCTGATCATCCTGTCGAAGAGCGACCTGATGGACGCAGCCGGCTCGGCCCGTGCCAATGCCGTCATCGGCAAGCACGTTGCGCGGGCGGTGAAGATCGTACCGACTTCGCAAGGCAAGGTCGACCCGTCGGTGCTGCTCGGCCTCGGCCTCGCCGTCGAGGACGACATCGAGAACCGCAAGACCCACCACGACGACGAGCTCGACCACGAACATGACGATTTTGACTCGTTCGTCATCGACATCGCGTCTGTGTCCAACCCGGACGAGCTCGCACAACGGGTCGCCACGGCGGCGGAGGAAGAAAACGTGTTGCGCGTCAAGGGTTTCGTCGAAGTCGGCGGCAAGCCGATGCGGCTCCTGCTGCAGGCCGTCGGTCCGCGCGTCAACCACTATTACGACCGCGCCTGGACCGCTGAAGACGACCGCCGCTCGCGCCTCGTCGTCATCGGCCTGAAAGGGCTGAACCGCCCGGCCATCGAACGTATCCTCGCCGGCTGACAAAGCACGAAGCGCGATGCACATCCTCACCACCACATCCGCCTCGCTCGACGATCTCGCCGAGCCTGTCGATCTCAGGCAAACGCCTGCGGATGTCGTGGCGCTGTCCTTCACCGACAGCGACCTGGCCGGGCTGGCGGCGGCATGGAAGGCGGACGCGCATCGCCTGCCGTCGATGCGGCTCGCCGCCTTGCGCGACCTGCGCCATCCGATGTCCGTCGACCTGTGGATCGACAGCGTCGCCCGCCACGCCAAGGTCATTCTGGTCCGCATCCTCGGCGGCTATGACTGGTGGCGCTATGGCTGCGACCAGCTCGCCGTTATCGCGCGAAATCGCGGTATCAAGCTGGCGCTCCTACCGGGCGAGAGCCACGACGAGGATTTGCGGCTGATCGAAGGCTCGACGCTGCCGCGCGAGGAGTTGGACGCCCTGCTTGGCTATTTCCGCGAGGGCGGGCCGGCAAATATGACGGCGCTGGTGCAGAGGCTGGCAAGTCTCGCTGGATCGGGTGCGGCGGTAGCCGAACCTGTTAGCGTGCCAAAGGCGGGATTTTACGAGCCGGGACTAGGGGTCGTAGAACGCGGCGTCCCCCTCCCCCTCGAGGGGAAGGTCCGGCCGCAGGCCGGGGGTGGGGTCCTCTCCGAAGCGCGCCTATACAAAACGTCGCGCACTGCCGTGACGACCCCACCCGGCCCTGCGGGCCACCCTCCCCTCGAGGGGGAGGGGGACGCCGTGCCAATTCTCTTCTACCGTTCGATGCTGCTCGCGGCCGATGTCGCGCCCATCGACGCGCTTTTCGAAGCCCTGCGCCACCGCGGCATGGCTCCCGTGCCTATGTTCGTCTCCAGCCTCAAGGACCCGGCGTCGCTCGCCTTTGTCGAAACCGCGCTCGCAACCCTGAAGCCTGCCGCCACCATCACCGCCACAGCTTTCGCCTCGGGTGCCGAGCCCGGTGTCGAAACCCTGTTCGACCGCGCCGGCGTGCCGGTCTTCCAGGTCATCGTCGCGACCACCCGCCGCGACATCTGGCAAACCAATCAGCGCGGCCTGGCGCCCGCCGACCTTGCCATGCATGTCGTCCTGCCCGAGCTCGACGGCCGCATCCTGGCCGGCGCCATTTCATTCAAGGGCGAAAGCGAAACCGACCCGGCGCTGGCCTTCCGCGCCTTCGCCAACCGGCCTGAGTCCGACCGCGTGGCGCAAGTGGCGAACCGAGTCGAGGCCTTCGTGCGCCTGCAGCGGACGCCGCGTGCGGAGCGCAAGCTCGCCATCCTGATCCCCGACTATCCGAGCGCCCCCGGTCGCACCGGCTACGCGATTGGTCTCGACGTGCCGTCCAGCGTGCTGGCAATGCTGCACGACCTGAGCGAACAGGGCTACGCCGTTGAAAGGATTCCGCAAACGCCGCGCGAGTTGCTAGAGGTGCTGGAGCGTGGAGGTGAAGGGTTGGGGTTTGAGGACTATCTCGGGTACTCGGCGGAATTGCCTGCTGAAGCGATAGCTGCCGTGACGGCCGCATGGGGGAATGCGGCAGATGAGACAAGTTTGTGCGAGGCACCCCCCTCTGTCCTGCCGGACATCTCCCCCTCAAGGGGGGAGATTGGCAGTTCCGCCACCGGCTCTCCCTTAAGGCCCTCGGTAATTGGCGAAAGCAGAGACAACAGCGCAATCTCCCCCCTTGAGGGGGAGATGTCCGGCAGGACAGAGGGGGGTGTTCAAGCGCCTGCCGCCGCAAAATTCGCCTTCCGCGCAGCCACCTTCGGCAACGTCACCGTGGCACTCGCACCTGACCGCGGGCGCTCAGCCGACCGCCGCGCCGACTATCACGACCCGACGCTGCCGCCGCGCCATGCGCTGGTCGCCTTTGGCCTCTGGCTGCGCAAGTCGCTCGGCATCCATGCAATTGTCCATGTCGGCGCCCATGGCACGCTGGAGTGGCTGCCCGGCAAGACCGTGGCGCTCAGCGAAAACTGCTTTCCCGAGATAGTCACCGGTCCCCTGCCCGTCATCTATCCCTTCATCGTCTCCAACCCGGGAGAGGCAGCGCAGGCCAAGCGGCGCATTGCCGCCGTCACGCTCGGCCATCTGCCGCCGCCGCTGACCGGCGCCGGGCTGGACGAAAACCAGCACAGGCTTGAACGACTGGTTGACGAATATGCCCAGGCCGACGGGCTCGACCGCCGCCGCCGCGACCGCCTGGCGAAGCTGATCGTCGAGACGGCGGAAAAGACCGGCCTCGCCTCAGAGGCAGGCGTCGCCAGGACCGACGCAGCCGACGAGGCCTTGCGCCGCATCGACGCCTGGCTCTGCGATCTCAAGGATTTCGCCATCAAGGACGGCCTGCACATTTACGGCCGCTCGCCGGAAGGCGAGGCTGATCCGGTACGGCGGCAAAGTGCGGCAGCTGAAAAAACCGCGCTGCTTGCCGCCCTCGATGGCCGCCACGTCGCTGCCGGTCCGGCCGGTGCGCCGGCGCGTGGCCGGAGCGATGTGCTGCCCACCGGCCGCAATTTGTTTACCGCCGACCCGCGCACCATGCCGACGCCGACCGCCTATGATCTGGGCAAGGTGGCAGCGGAAGAAGTGGTCCGCAGCTACATGCAATCGCATGGCGACTGGCCGCGCTCGCTGGTCATCGACCTGTGGGGCTCGGCCTCGCTGCGCACCGGCGGTGAGGAGATCGCGCAAGGCCTGGCGCTGATGGGCTGCCGGCCGCAATGGGATTCCGCCACCGGCCGCATCACCGGCATAGATGTGCTGCCGCCGGCAACACTCGGCCGTCCGCGCATCGATGTCACCTGGCGCATATCGGGCCTGTTCCGCGACATGTTCCCGACCCAGATCGCGCTGATCGACGCCGCGGCCAACGCGGTGGCGACCCGCGACGAGGATGATTCGGAAAACCCGCTCGCCGCTAGGACCCGCATCGACGGCAAGATCAGCCCGCGCATTTTCGGCACCTCGCCGGGCACTTACGGCGCGGGCGTCGAGGACTTGTTGTCGAGCGGCGACTGGGCCGCGCGCGAAGAGATCGGCCGCACCTATCTCGCCGCCACCTCGCACGCCTATGGCGGCTCCGAGGGCAAAGGCATTTCGGCGCCCGGCGCGTTCGAGGATCGCCTCGCCGAGGCCGATCTTCTGGTTCATACCGGCGACGACCCCGGCCGCGACATCCTCGAAGGCTCGGCCGACGTCGCCTTCATCGGCGGCTTTTCGGCAGCACTTGCCGCGCTCGGCAAAAACGCCGACGTGATCGTGCTCGACACCACGGACCCGCAAAGACCGAAGCCGCGCTCGATCAGTGAGGCCGTGTCGCGCGTCGTGCGGGCACGCGCCGTCAATCCGCGCTTCATCGCCGGCCAGATGCGTCATGGCCCGCGCGGCGCCTCGGAATTCGCCGAGACGGTCGACCGGCTTGTCGGCTTTGCTGAGACTACCCATGCCATATCGGGCACGCTGATCGAGGCGGTGCACGACGCCTATCTTGGCGACCCCGTGGTGCGCGCCTTCATACTGCGCGAGAACCCGGCGGCGGCGAAGGTGATTGCCGAGCGTTTGCTGTCGGCACGGCGGCGCGGGCTCTGGCATCCGCTGCGCAATTCGATCGATGACGATCTCGCCGCACTGATTGCCGAAGCGCAAGCTCTGGGAGTGGCGGCATGAACGCTTTCTCGCGCCGTGGCGCCTGCCCTGCCTTGTCCGCGCCGATGCAGACCGGCGACGGGCTGCTGGTGCGGCTCAATCCGGTCGCTGGAGGACTGTTGCCGAAATCGTTGATCGGACTCTGCGAATCTGCCTTGCGCCATGGCAACGGTATCATGGAAGTGACCGCCCGCGGCAGCCTGCAGATCCGCGGCCTGACGTCGGCAAGCGCGCGGCTGCTGGCGATGGAGGTCGATGCGCTCGGCATCGCGGTGCGCACCGGCGTGCCGGTCGAGACCGGCCCGCTGGCCGGGCTCGACCAGGAGGAGATAGCCGACCCGCGCCCAATGGCGCAGCGGATTCGGGCGGCAATTGAGGACGCCGGTGTTACGCAACGGCTTGGCCCGAAGGTGTCGGTGATTGTTGACGGCGGCGGGCAGCTGACAATGGATGCGGTTACGGCCGATGTCAGGCTGGTCGGGGTGCGGGCCGCCGACGGAATTAAGTGGCGGGTATCGCTCGCCGGAGATGCGCAGGGTGCCACGCCGCTGGCGATGTCCGAGGAAGATGCGGCTTGTGACATCGCCGTCGCCATTCTCAGGATGGTTGCCGAAAAGGGCCGCGATGCCCATGCGCGGGATTTGACGGCGAGGCAGCTGAGATCTCTCGCAAGTTGGCGATCCGTCGCGCCCCCCTCTGTCCTGCCGGACATCTCCCCCACAAGGGGGGAGATCGGCAGCTTCGCCGGCGGCTTCCCCCCAGCACCTTCGGCGATTGGCGAAATCGGAGACGAAGGCGCAATCTCCCCCCTAGAGGGGGAGATGTCCGGCAGGACAGAGGGGGGCGCGAAGGATCGCCGGCCCATCGGAGTTTTCGATCTGGCAGCCGGCAGTACCTCCCTCGGCATCGGCCTGCCGTTCGGCAGCATACCAGCGCAAAAACTTATCGATCTCACCCAATACGCCCTCATCCTCGGCACCACCGAAATCCGTCTGGCGCCGGGTCGCACGCTGCTTTTGCTTGGCCTCTCCCCAGCCGCATGTCTTTCACTCCAGAAAACCGCCGCAACCCTCGGCTTCGTCACCGACGCAGCCGATCCGCGCACCAGGATCGCCGCCTGCCCGGGTGCTTCCGCCTGTGCCTCGGGCCGCATCGCGACACGCAACATCGCCGAGACCATCGCCGTGGAAGACCGCGATATCCTCGATTCCTCGCTGACGCTGCACATCTCCGGCTGCGCCAAGGGTTGCGCCCATCCCGGTCCGGCGGCGCTGACCCTGGTCGGTGGCGAAAACGGAGCCGGACTTGTCGTGGACGGGACGGCAAAGGCATTGCCCGCCGGATACAGGCCGGGCTACGACGCCGCGCACGGCATCGGCCGCGTTGCAGCGATGATCCGCAGCGCACGACATTCCGGCGAAACCGCTGCCGCCTGCCTGGCAAGGCTCGGCGCGGCCGGCATCACCGAAATCTACCGACAGGAATGAGCATGCCCGCCCAGAACGCCTACGACTACATCCATGACGGCACGGCGATCTACGAGCGCTCCTTCGCCATTATCCGCGCCGAGGCCGACCTGTCGCGCTTTTCCGAAGCCGAGGCCGAAATCGCTATCCGCATGATCCACGCCTGCGGCCAGGTCGATGCTTGCAGGCACTTCGTTTTCTCGAGCGATTTCGTCGCCGCTGCGCGCACGGCGCTGGGGGCCGGCGCGCCGATCTTCTGCGACGCGCAGATGGTCTCGCATGGCGTCACGCGCGCCCGGCTTCCGGCCGGCAACGAGGTGATCTGTACGCTGCGCGATCCGCGGACCGCCGACATCGCGAAAAAGATCGGCAACACCCGCTCGGCCGCGGCGATCGACCTGTGGGGCGAGCGCATGGCCGGTTCGGTCGTCGCCATCGGCAATGCGCCGACAGCCCTTTTCTATCTGCTGGAGAAGCTGCGCGACGGCGCCCCGAAGCCGGCGGCGATCATCGGCATGCCGGTCGGGTTTGTCGGCGCCGCTGAATCGAAGGATGCGCTGGCCGAAAATTCCTATGGCGTGCCTTACGCCATCGTGCGCGGCCGGCTGGGCGGCAGCGCCATGACCGCCGCCGCCCTCAATGCATTGGCGAGGCCGGGCCTATGAATGCGATTGCAAAAGGCAGGCTTGTCGGCGTCGGCACCGGACCCGGCGACCCGGAACTCTTGACGCTGAAGGCAGTGCGCGCGCTGGCCGAGGCCGATGTCGTCGCGCATTTCGCTAAGCGCGGCAACAACAGCAACGCCCGGGCCATCGTCGAAACCCATTTTCGCTCCGATTTGATTGAACTGCCGCTGCTCTATCCGGTGACGACCGAAATCGACAAGGATCACAGCGATTACCGCTCGCAGATCACCGATTTCTACGAGGAATCGGCCGAAAAGGTCGCCGCGCACCTCAGCGCCGGCAGGATGGTCGCTGTGCTTTCGGAAGGCGACCCGCTTTTCTACGGCTCCTACATGCATCTCCATGTCCGGCTGGCGCACCGCTTCCCGACCGAAGTCATTCCCGGCATCACCGCCATGTCCGGCTGCTGGTCGGCGACCGGCCTGCCGATCGTCCAGGGCGACGACGTACTGACCGTATTGCCCGGCACCATGAGCGAATTCGAGCTGATGCGCCGCCTCGCCGACACCGACGCCGCCGTGATCATGAAGGTCGGCCGCAACCTGCCCAAGATCAAGCGCGCGCTGGAGGCAACCGACAAGCTGGCGCGGGCCATCTATGTCGAGCGCGGCACCATGCCGGGCGGTGTCTCGATGCGGCTTGCCGACAAAAAGGATGGCCAGGCGCCTTATTTCGCCATCGTGCTGGTGGCCGGCTGGTCGGGCCGGCCAAACGCATTGAGAGCCGAAGCATGAGCGGCCGCCTCACCGTCATCGGCCTCGGGCCCGGCGACGCCGACCAGGTGACGCCGGAGGCAAGCCGCGCCGTTGCCGAGGCAAAATTCTTCTATGGCTACAAGCCTTATCTTGACCGGCTCGATCTGCGCCCCGACCAGATTCGCGTCGCTTCCGACAATCGCGAGGAACTCGCGCGCGCCAAGGACGCGCTGCTGAAGGCTGCGGAAGGCCACGATGTCGCCGTCGTGTCGGGCGGCGATCCCGGCGTCTTCGCCATGGCCGCGGCCGTCTGCGAGGCGATAGAGGCGGGCCCACCCGAATGGCGCGCGGTCGACATCGCCATCGTGCCCGGTATCACCGCCATGCTCGCCGTCGCCGCCCGCATCGGCGCGCCGCTCGGCCACGATTTCTGCGCCATATCGCTGTCCGACAATCTGAAGCCGTGGGACCTGATCGAGCTACGCCTGCTGGCGGCAGCGGGCGCCGGCTTCGTCATCGCGCTCTACAACCCGATCAGTAAGGCGCGCCCATGGCAGCTAGGCCGCGCCTTCGAATGCCTTGCTGCGATCCTGCCCGGCACCACGCCGGTGATCTTCGGCCGTGCCGCCGGCCGTCCCGACGAGCGCATCGAGGTTTTTCTGCTGGCGGACGCCGATGCCGCGAAGGCCGACATGGCGACCTGCATCATCATCGGCTCGCCGGAAACCAGGATCATCAAGCGGGGTGACAAGGCCGCGCTGGTCTACACGCCGCGTTCGGCAGCTGGCCCAAGAACATGACCGACCAGAAAATGATCGACCATCGCGGCAAGAGATTCGACGGTCTCAGCCGACGTGACGTCCGGCAGCGCCGGCCTGCGGATCATCACCACCTCGATTCCCAGCGCTCGCGCGGCCGCGATCTTGCCGTAGGTTGCCTCGCCGCCGCTGTTTTTGGAAACAACGACTTCGATGTGGTGTTGCAGAAGCAGGGCATGTTCGTCGACTTCCCGAAACGGCCCGCGCGCCAAGAGATAGGTCGCGTCGGGCACAGCGAGCCTGGGCTCGACCGGGTCGACACTGCGGATGAGATAATGATGCTGGGGAGCGGCCTTGAAGGCAGCGACCTCCTGTCGCCCGAGCGCCAGGAATACGCGGCGCGGCACCGATCCCAAAGCCGTCACCGCGCTGGCAACGGTGTCGACCAACATCCAGCGATCACCTTCGACCGCCTCCCATCCGGGACGCCTGAGCGTAACGATAGGCACGCCGGTCATGCGCGCTGCTTCCGCCGCATTGGCGGAGATTCGCGCCGCATAGGGATGCGTGGCGTCGATCAGCAGGTCGATCTTGTTCTGGCGGAGATACGCCGCCAGCCCGCCGGCACCGCCGAAGCCGCCGACCCGCACCGGCACCCCCTGCGCGGCCGGGTTTTCGGTGCGGCCGGCCAGCGACAGTATGACCGAAATATCCGGGCGCGCGGCCAGCTTTCCGGCCATTTGCCGGGCTTCGGTGGTTCCGCCGAGGATCAGAATGCAGTGGGTCATCATGCCTGCTGAAGCTCCGCGCGGCGCCAAGCTCACCTCAAAGTGGCTCACGATCATCGGCATCGGCGAGGACGGTGTAGCGGGTCTCGGCGACAAGGCCAAGCGGTTGATCGCGGAGGCCGAATTCGTCTTCGGCGGCAAGCGCCACCTTGCCCTCGTCGCGTCGCTCGCCAAAGGTGAAGCGCGCGCCTGGCCGACACCTTTCGATGCCGAGCTGCGCGACGTGCTGGCGCTCTCCGGCAGACGCGTCTGCGTGCTGGCCTCCGGCGATCCCTTCTACCACGGTGTCGGCGTCACCCTCGCCCGCAAGGTCGCGGCGGAGGGTATGCGGGTGATCGCCGCGCCCTCGGCCTTTTCGCTGGCCGCCTCACGCCTGGGCTGGGCGCTGCAGGACGTCGAGACCATTTCGCTGCATGGCCGCTCGCTCGACCTGATCCGGCCGTTGCTGCATCCTTGCACCCGCATTCTCGCGCTGACCTCGGACAGCGATGCACCGGGAGCGATTGCCCCTCTCATGACCGAACTTGGCTTCGGCGCTTCGCGGTTGACGGTGCTGGAGGCGCTGGGTGGGCCGAACGAAAGGCTGCGCTCGGCGAGTGCCGGCACTTTCGATCTCGAAAAGATCAACCCGCTCAACGTGCTCGCGATCGAAGTTGAATCGACTTCGCAAGCACGCATCCTGCCGCTGACAGCGGGACTTGCCGATTATTTGTTCGAGCATGACGGCCAGATCACCAAGCGCGAAGTGCGCGCCGTCACCCTGTCCGCTCTCGCGCCAAGACGCGGCGAACTGCTGTGGGACATCGGCGCCGGATCGGGCTCCATCGGCATCGAATGGATGCTGGCCCATCCTTCCATGCGTGCGATCGCCGTTGAGGCCGATCCGGCGCGCGCCGCGCGCATCCGACGCAACGCCGCGGCTTGCGGCGTTCCCGGTCTCGCCGTCGTTGAAGGTTCGGCACCGCAAGCTCTTGCCGGACTGGAAACGCCGGCGGCGATCTTCATCGGCGGCGGCGGCAGCGATGCCGGCGTGCTGGACGCAGCAATCGATGCCTTGCCGGATGCCGGCCGACTTGTCGTCAACTCCGTGACGCTGGAGATGGAGGCCGTGTTGCTTTCCCGGCACGCCGCGCACGGAGGCGACCTCACCCGCATCGCTGTATCCCGTGCTTCGCCGGTTGGTTCGATGCAGGCCTGGCGGCCGGCTATGCCGGTCACCCAATGGAGATGGGTCAAGCCATGATGGTCGCGGGCATCGGCAGCCGCAAAGGCGTCAGCGCACGCGACGTGCTTGCTGCGGTAGAAACCGCGCTGGAGGCGCACGGGCTTGCCCTGCCCGCGCTTTCAGCCCTCGCGACCGCGTCTCTCAAGCAGGATGAAGCGGCAATCTTCGCCGCCGGACGCGAACTCCGCCTTCCGGTGATCGTCGTCGAGCAGGATGAACTCAAAGCCGCATCTACGACCAGCCGTTCCGACCTATCGCAGGAGCATGCCGGCACGCCGTCGGTTTCCGAAGCCTCGGCGCTTGCCGCCGCCGGCCAAGGCGCAAAACTGCTCGGGCCGCGCACCGTGCTCGGTGCTGTCACTTGCGCCATCGCCATCAGCGGAGATGCGGCATGACCGTTCACTTCATCGGTGCCGGCCCGGGTGCTGCCGACCTCATCACCTTGCGCGGCAGCCGCCTGCTCGGCAGTTGTCCCGTCTGCCTCTATGCCGGATCGATCGTCGCGCCGGAGCTGTTGCAGCACTGCGCGCCCGGAACGAGGTTGATCGACACCGCGCCGATGTCGCTCGACGAGATCGAGGCCGAATATCTGGCAGCCCACGCGGCCGGCAATGATGTCGCCCGCCTGCATTCCGGCGATCTTTCGGTGTGGAGCGCCGTTGCCGAACAGATCCGCCGGCTGGAAAAGCACGGCATTCCTTACACGCTGACGCCGGGCGTGCCGTCCTTCGCCGCTGCGGCGGCAGCGCTGCGCCGCGAGCTGACCATTCCAGAAATCGCGCAAAGCCTGGTGCTGACCCGCATCTCCGGCCGCGCCTCGAAAATGCCTCCCGGCGAAACGCTGGCCGGCTTCGGCCGCACCGGCGCCACGCTGGCCATCCACCTTGCCATCCACGCTATCGACCGGATCGTCGCCGAACTGACGCCGTTCTATGGCGCCGATTGCCCGGTGGCGGTCGTCTTCCGTGCTTCCTGGCCGGACGAGCGCGTGCTGACCGGCACGCTGGCCACCATCGAGGCACAACTGGCCGCCGATCCGATGGAACGCACGGCAATCATCTTCGTCGGCCGCTCGCTGGAGGCGGAGGGCTTTGGCGAAAGTTCACTGTACGACGCGCACTACCAGCGACGCTTTCGCGGACGGGACGGATTGTGAGCGGCAGCAACAGAAACACTACGGTCGAGCAGGCGCTCACCCGGCTGAACTTCAAGCCGCGCCAGCTGGAGCCCGGTCATGTCTGGCTGGCCGGTGCCGGCCCTGGCGATCCCGGCTGCCTGACGCTGGAAGTGCTGGCCGCCCTCGGACAGTGCGACGCGCTGGTTTATGACGCGCTGGTCTCGCCCGCGGTCGTCGCCGTCGCCGAGGGCGCGGAACTGTTCTATGCCGGCAAACGCGGCGGCAAGCCGTCGATGAAGCAGGACGACATAACCGCTCTGCTGGTCCGGCTGGCGCGCGCGGGCCGGCGCGTCGTCAGGCTCAAGGGCGGCGACCCCTATATTTTCGGGCGTGGCGGCGAAGAGGCGCTGGCGCTGGCCGGGGAAACTATCCCGTTCCGCATCCTGCCTGGCCTGACGTCCGGCCTCAGCGCGCTGGCCGCGACCGGCATTCCCGGCACCATGCGCGGCATCAACAAGGCGCTGATCCTGGCGACCGGCCATGCCGCCGGCACCGATGATGATCTCGACTGGACGGCAATCGCCCGCACCGGCCAGCCGGTGGTCATCTATATGGGCATGGCCAATCTGCCGCTGATCGCCGCCTCGCTGCTCGAGGGCGGCCTGCCGTCTTCGACGCCCGCCGCGGTCATCGTTGCCGCGACGACGCCGCAGGAGCGTATCGTCGTCGCCACGCTCGCCACGATTGCGGAAGAGGCAGCGGCCGCCGGTCTGACCTCGCCGGCGCTGATCGTCGTCGGCGGCATCGTCGGGATGCGCGCGGCACTGGCTGGTGAGCCATGACCCGCGCCATCATCATCGGCGCGCCGCGCTCGGGCTCGGGCAAGACCAGCGTCACCATCGGCATTTTGCGCGCACTTGCCCGGCGCGGCCTGAAAGTGCGCGGCGCCAAATCCGGCCCGGACTATATCGATCCTGGCTTCCACACCGCCGCCACAGGCTTGTCCGGCATCAATCTCGACAGCTGGGCAATGCCGCCCGCCCTGCTCAACGCACTGGCCGGCGAAGCGACCGAAGATGCCGATTTTATCTTCCTCGAAAGCGCCATGGGCCTGTTCGACGGGATTCCTGCTGCTCAAGGGCGCACTGGTTCGGCCGCCGACCTTGCCCGGCTCTACGGCCTGCCGGTGCTGCTGGTGCTCGACGTCTCCGGCCAGTCGACCACGGCAGCGGCGGTCGCCAAGGGATTTGCCACCTACGATCCGGATGTACGCATGGCCGGGGTCGTGCTCAACCGGCTGGGCAGCGAACGCCACCGCCGGCTTTGCGGTGATGCCATCGAAGCACTCGGCCTGCCTGTCGTCGGCGCTATCCTGCGCGATCCTTCGCTCAACCTGCCCGAGCGCCATCTCGGTCTCGTCCAGGCCGGCGAATATGAGAATCTGATGGCGCACCTCGACCGGCTGGCCGACATGGTCGAGCGCTCGCTCGACCTCGAGGCCATCATGGCGCTGGCGGCGCCATTCACGCCCGCGCCGGGCAATTTCGGCGATGCGCTGCCTCCCCCCGGCCAGCGCATTGCGCTCGCCGAGGACGCCGCCTTCACCTTCCTCTATCCGCATGTCGCCATGCATTGGCGCAAGGCCGGCGCCGAAATCGTGCCGTTCTCGCCGCTCGCTGATGTGGCGCCTGGCGACGATTGCGATGTCTGTTGGCTGCCCGGCGGCTATCCCGAGCTTCACGCCGGCCGCCTCGCCGCCGCCGCGAATTTCAGGGCGGGCATGGCGAGGTTCGCCGCCACGCGGCCGGTGCATGGCGAGTGCGGCGGCTTCATGGTGTTGGGCGAAGCGCTCGAGGACGCGTCGGGCGAGACGCATCGGATGCTTGGCCTCCTCGGCCATTCGACCAGCTTCGCCAAGCGCAAGATGAATCTCGGCTACCGCGAGGCGCGGCTGCGGTCCGGCTGTCCGCTCGGCGGCCGAGGCACGCTGGTCCGCGGCCATGAATTCCACTACGCGCAGATGATTGCGACCGGCACTGACGAGCCGCTGGCCGACCTCGCCGACGGACAAGGCAACCCGCTCGGCGCCTCCGGCTACCGGCGCGGCAATGTCAGCGGCACGTTCTTCCACGCCATTGCGAGGGGCGAGAGCATGATCCCGAAAAGTGGTAGCCGGTTTTCGGAATAGATCATGCTCAACCTCCAGATCCCCTCGCAACAGCAAATTCTCGATGATATCGCGCTTTGCCTCGTCTTCTTTACCCGGCTGCCGCTGCCGAGAGCCGACTTCCGTGGCCGCAGCCTTGCCGCTGCGATCTGGGCTGCACCCGTTGCCGGTCTCGCCGTCGCTCTGGTCGGTGCGCTGGTTTACGCCATCGGCACAAGGCTCGGCCTAGCCGCAGGTCCTGTTGCCGCGTTGGCCCTTGCCGCGATCTTGCTCGCTACCGGCTGCCTGCATGAGGACGGGCTTTCGGATGTCGCCGACGGTTTTGGCGGCGGCAAGACACGCGACAGAAAGCTGGAGATCATGCGCGACAGCCGCATCGGTGCCTACGGCGCTTGTGCACTTGCTGTCTCGCTGCTGATCCGCTGGAGCGTACTCTCTGGATTCGCCGGCCCGGCTCATGTCTTCTGGGCTCTCATTGCCGCGCATGCCGCTTCGCGCGGCCTGCTCGGCGCCTTCATGCACCTGCTGCCGCCGGCCCGCAGCGACGGCCTTTCGGCCGAAGCAGGCACCGTCTCGGCTAAAACAGCTGGCATCGGTGCCGTACTCGGTGCGGTCGCGCTGCTGGCGCTTGGGTTCGGCGCTGCCGTTTTCGCGATCATCCTGCTCGGTCTGTTATTCGCCGCCTTCCGCGCGCTTTGCCTCAACCAGATCGGCGGCCAGACCGGCGACACCGTAGGCGCCCTTCAGCAGCTCGGCGAGATCGCAATCCTGCTCGTCGCTTCCGTTTCCCTGTCTTGACTCTGTTTCGGAGATTTTGCCCCCATGCCTTTCAAATCGCTCGATAAACTGCGCACCGCCTGCCTCGACCTGCCCAATGGCAGCGACGCCGCGGCCAACGCCGTCGCCCACCGCCAGGACACGCTGACCAAGCCGCAAGGCAGCCTCGGCCGGCTGGAGACAGTAGCCGCCTGGCTGGCGCGCTGGCAGGGCCGCGACATACCAAAGCTCGACCGCGTCAAGGTTTTCGTCTTTGCCGGCAACCACGGCGTCACCGCGCAAGGCGTGTCGGCCTTCCCGTCGGAGGTCACCGTGCAGATGGTGGCGAATTTCGCCGGCGGCGGCGCCGCCATCAACCAGCTTGCCCGCATCGCCGGCGCGGAGCTGGACGTCATCCCGCTCGACCTCGACCGTCCGACCGGCGACTTCACGCAAGAGCCGGCGATGGACGACGAAGCCTTCCTCGCCGCCGTCTCGGCAGGCTACGACGCGATCAGCAGGGATCTCGACCTTGTATGTTTCGGCGAAATGGGCATCGGCAACACCACGCCGGCGGCGGCCATCTCGACCGCGCTGTTCGGCGGCGGCGCGGAGCGATGGACAGGGCGTGGCACCGGCGTCGACGACGCCGGCCTCGTGCGCAAGATCGTCGCCATCGAGGCCGGCCTGAAGCGCCACGCCCCGGCGCTAGCCGACCCCCTGAAGATAGCGGCAGCCCTCGGCGGCCGCGAGCTCGCGGCGATCCTTGGTGCGACGCTGGCTGCGCGCCACCTAGGCGTCCCGGTGCTGCTCGACGGCTTCGTCTGCACCGCCGCCGCGGCACCCTTGGCAGCGCTGCACCCTGCTGGCCTCGCCCACACTCTGGCAGCCCATGTCTCGGCCGAATCCGGCCACCGCCGCCTGCTCGAGGCGCTGGGCCTGCCGCCCTTGCTCGACCTCGGCATGCGGCTCGGCGAAGGCTCCGGCGCCTGCCTCGCCATCAACATCGTCCGCTCGGCACTCGAATGCCACGCCCGCATGGCAAGCTTTGGCGAGGCTGGGGTGTCTGAGAAGTAATCCAGTTCAACATCGGCCTATGAGCTTGATCCGCAAGAGGTCGCGGCTGGCATTCTGGGACCGCAGCATGGATCCTGGTTCGCAGATCACAGTGACCCGCTAGATTGCCATGAAGGTCAAGTTCAAGCCCGGCCTTGGCAAGCCCGCACATAACACAGCTGTGGCCGGCCGGGCCTGCACATTCTACCGCGCTCTATTGGGACTTACTTACACGCTCGATGCCAACCAACGTGCATATTTCGTCAAGGCAGTGGTCCAAGTTCTGATGAATTTCCGTCCCTGTAAATCGTAAGACGGTCCATCCTTGGCCATACAACCAGCGGTCTCGTTTTGCATCGTGGGTACGCTGGTACTTGGTCTTATGATATTCATGTCCATCGAGTTCGATGGCTATGCGCTTGTCGGGGATCGCAAAGTCCAAGCGATATTTCCCGACAGGATGCTGTGGATATATATGCAGGTCTAGAAAGGCGAGCTCGTAGAACATCTGCTCAAGGGGAGAATCGAAGATATTCGGAGAAAAGGCATGGCAAACGGACGGGTCGCGCGTCAGCATCTTCGAAATAATTTCTTCGCCCTCAAAGATCGGAAGAATCAATTCTCCTTCTGCAGAAGCCCTCCCCTCTGAGATATCCACCGCAGGTGTGATATGGCCGGGCGCCTTGGTGTACCACATATCTACGATCCGGCATCCGACGCATGGGCAGTGCGGTGTTGCCCGGCAACCCCGTGATATGACACGCCCATCCACGGTCGGCGAAACATAAGAATGGGTAAAAGTGCCGTCCTCCTCACGTTTGATGATGACAACGGCATCTGGAAATCTGAAAATCTTGTCAAGCTTCTCTTTGTTAATCGTACCCTTGTAAGCCTTGTACTTGTGCTTAAGGCCGAAAAGAAAGGTTTCTCCTTCCTCTGTGAATGAATAAGCCATCAGATTTTCATCCAGAGCCTTCGATCCATCAAGGTCAAGGACCGAGAATTCGGCTTCGCCAATCAGCACTTTTGACGAGAACATCATGCAGCCGATGCAGCCGCAATTCGAGCCGGAACAGCTCTTGGTAAGGACAAAATCACCGAAAATCTCAGAAATTATCACGAAGATTCTTCGCGTCTCTTCCGTATAAACGATGGCATAGTGATCGGGTACCAAGCGTTCTCTTTTCAATGACTAGAAGACAGCAAGCTCGGAAATTGCCATCCGTCTTTCCGTACGTCTAGCCAAGAGAAAAAATTTACTGCTGCTTCGCAGCCGAGCATCAAACCCGCGCCTTATCGCCACAGGCCCGAGACGGGTCAACGCGTCTCGCATTCCAGGGTCTTTTCCACCAAATTTTTGAAATCTTTGGTGGGTGCGCACAGGATTGAACTGTGGACCCGCTGATTAAGAGTCAGCTGCTCTACCAACTGAGCTACGCACCCACTCGGCCGGCAAAACCGGCGTTGGCGGGCATATAGCCGCCGACATCCGCCATGTCCAGCCCCGTGGGATTCATTTCCCGACAAATCGCCGAAGTGCCGAGGTCGTCAAACAAAAAGCCTGCCTTCAGCCACCTTCACCGCATGGCCGCCGATGCGGGCGGCCGCCAGTTTGCCGCCTTCGACATTCAGTTCGAGGCGAATGCGCGAAGGCCGGCCCATCTCCAGCCCCTGCTCGATCCACAGTTGTGAAACGCCGTCGGTCGGGCCGTCGAAATGCATGATCGCGCCAGCGAACGCGGCCGCCGCTGAGCCGGTCGCCGGGTCTTCGTAGGACGGATTGCCGGGCACCATCATGCGGACATGGAAGGCACTGTCATGGTGCACCGTCTCGCGGCAATAGACATAGGGGCTGGCGAAGGCCCATTCGCTCTTGCGTGGTGCGAGCTCCGACCAGGCCTGGTTGTCCAGCCTGATCCGGGCGGCCGCCTCCAGATTGGCGACGGGGATGGTCACGTAGGGCACGCACGCCGACCAGAACGAAACGCGGTGGTTCTCGAAGCCGATCTCGTGCGGCCCAAGGCCAAGGGCCGCGCCGATCGCCTCGGGATCGGCCGACAATGCCAGCTGCGCCGGCAGTTTCGCCAGGTCGAACTCGGCAAAGGTCGAACCGTCGTGCTTGCTGACAGCGCAGCGCACCGGGCCAATATTCTCCTCGAGCACGAAGATGCCGGCGGCCTCTCCCGCCATTTCGGCGAGCGCTATCGCCGAGCCGACGGTTGGGTGGCCGGCGAACGGCATTTCATAGTCGGGCGTGAAGATACGGATGCGGGCCCGGTGCTTCGGGTTGTCCGGCGGCAGCACGAAGACGGTTTCGGACAGGTTGAACTCGCGCGCCACCGCCTGCATCGCCGCAACGTTGAGCCCGTCACAGTCGAGCACGACGGCCAGCGGATTGCCGGCCAGCCGGTTGGTGGTGAATACGTCGTAAAGCAAGTAATTCCGCGGCTGCATCTCAGTAAGTCCTCTGCCTCATTCCAAACATGAGCGAAATTTAATTTGAATTTTGAACCATAAGGCCTGATTTGTGCACTGATGGGATATCACTGAACATAGGGGTCCGGCGTGGACCAGATTGTCAATCTGCCAAAGACGGAATCCGCCTCCGCCATCGAGACGGCGCTCGGGCTCGACCACCAGGGCCTGAAGACAAAACGTCGCGGTTGGCTTTACGCAGTGTTCGCACTGCTTGCCGTCGCCGCGAGTGTCGTCGGCTACCAGTGGTATGCGGGCTCGCCCGCCAAGATCGAGTATACCACGACACTGGCCGCCATGGCCGACCTTACCGTCGCGGTTTCGGCTACCGGCACGCTGCAGCCTCTCACCCAGGTCGATATTTCCAGCGAACTCTCCGGCGTCGTCCGCTCGGTTTCGGTCAACGAGAACCAGCTGGTGAAGAAGGGCGATGTGCTGGCCGCGCTCGACACCGCAAAGCTGGAGGTGCAGATCGAGCGCGCCCAGGCCTCCGCCAAGGCAGCGGCGGCGAGCGTCGAGGACGCCACCGTGACCCTGGCCGAAAACGAAAAGGCGCTGGTGCGCGCGGCGCAACTGACCAAGCGCGGCATGGCGACGGACCAGTCGCTTGAAGCGGCAACCGCCACGCGCGACCGCTCGAAGGCAGCGCTCGATATCGCCAAAGCCAACCTCGCCATGGCCAATGCCGATCTCAAGGCGCAGCAGACGGATCTTGCCAAGAGCACAATCTACGCTCCGATCGATGGCATCATACTGACGCGCTCGGTCGATCCCGGCCAGACGGTCGCCTCCTCGCTGCAGGCGCCGGTGCTGTTCGTCATCGCTGCGGATTTGAAGAACATGGAATTGAAGGCTGCGGTCGACGAGGCCGATATCGGCGCCGTCAAACCCGGCCAGCATGCGCGCTTCACCGTCGACGCGTTCCCCGAACGGCCATTCGACGCCGAAATCCGCGACATTTCCTATGCCTCGGTCACCACCGACGGTGTCGTTACCTATGATGCAAGGCTCGACGTCGACAATAGCGAGCTTCTGTTGCGGCCCGGCATGACAGCCACCGTCTCGGTCGTCACCAAGCAGGCCAAGAACGTGCTCACCGTGCCATCGATCGCCTTCCGCTACCGGCCGGCGCAAACGGCAGAGCGCGGCTGGAGCCTCACCGACCTGTTCACCGGCCGCATGGGGCGCCCGGGCGGCAACCGCCAGCGCCAGGCGGCGACGAAGCCCAGCGACGGCTCGCGCACGCTTTACGTGCTGGAGAATGGCCGGCCGCATCCGGTCAACGTCAGGGTCGGCTCGACAGATGGCGAACTGACCGAGATCGTTTCCGGCCTGGAGGAAGGCGCGCAAGTCATTACCGCCTCGCAGCCGCGGAGCTGATCGTGGCATCGGGCGCGACCCTCATCGGCTTCGACAAGGTCTGGAAAAGCTATGGCCAGGGCGAGGCCCGGGTGCATGCGCTGGCCGGCGTCGACCTCGCCATCAGGCGCGGCGAATTCGTCGCCATCATGGGCCCGTCCGGTTCGGGCAAATCGACGGCCATGAACATCATTGGCTGCCTCGACACGCCGACCGCTGGGACCTACAGCTTCGAAGGCATCGACGCCGGCCGTCTCGATCGCAACCGCCGCGCCGTGCTGCGCAACCTCTATGTCGGCTTCGTCTTCCAAGGCTACAACCTCTTGCCGCGCACCACGGCCGCCGAGAATGTCGAACTGCCGCTGATCTATCGCGGCGCCGGTGCCCGCGAGCGCCGCGGCCTTGCCATGCAGGCACTTGCCGAGGTCGGCCTTGTCGGCCGCGAGCATCATACGCCGGCCGAGCTGTCCGGCGGCCAGCAGCAGCGCGTGGCGATCGCGCGCGCCATCGTCACCAGGCCGACGCTGCTCGTTGCCGACGAACCGACCGGCAATCTCGACACCGCCCGCACGCACGAGATCATGGAACTCCTGACGCAGCTGAACAGCGAGCTCGGGCTGACTATCGCCATGGTCACGCACGAAGCCGATGTTGCCGGCTATGCGCAGCGCACGATCCGTTTCCTCGATGGCCATGTCGCCTTGGACACAGCCAATCTCGAGATGGCCTAGCCATGATCTGGGAAACCGTTCGCCTCTCGCTCCGCTCCATCCGCCGCAACGTGCTGCGCTCGTTCCTGACGCTGCTCGGCATCGTCATCGGCGTTGCCGCCGTCATCGCCATGCTGACCATCGGCTCGGGCACCACCGAAAAGGTCAAGTCCGATATTTCCAAGCTCGGCAGCAATCTGCTTGTCATCCGTTCCGGCCGTCCGGCCGGGCCTGGCGGACCTGGAGGGCTCGACCAGGTGGTCCGGCCTCTTGCCTACAAGGATATCACCGCGCTTGCCGCGCATCTGGACGGCTCGCGCGCCATCTCGCCGGCGTCGCAAAAGCAGGTGCGCGTCATTTTCGGCACCGAAAGCCTGACCTCGGGCGTCACCGGAACCGACAGCGCCTATCTCGATGCCCGCGACTGGAAGCTGGTTTCGGGCCGCCCGTTCAGCGATTCGGAAACCCGCTCGGGCACCGACGTCTGCCTCATCGGCGAGACGGTGCGCCAGCAGTTCTTCGGTGCCGGCGACCCCGAAGGCGAGATCATCCGCGTCAACCGCACCTCCTGCAAGATCATCGGCTTGCTCGAACCGAAGGGCTATACCGGTTTCGGCCAGGACCAGGACAATGTCGTGCTGATGCCGCTCGCCGCCTATCAGCGTCGCATTGCCGGTAATCGCGACATCGACTCGATCTATGTCGCCGCCGACGACCGTACGCCGACTACGGTGCTGCAGCAGCGCGTCGAGGACATCTTGCACGACACACGCCGCATCACGCCCGACCGTGACGATGATTTCTCGATCCGCGACATGACCCAAATCGCCGATGCCATGGCCAGCGCGACCACCACCATGACTGGCATGCTCGGCGCCGTCGCCGGCGTCAGCCTGCTCGTCGGCGGCATCGGCATTATGAACATCATGCTGGTGTCGGTAACCGAACGCACGCGCGAGATCGGCATCAGGCTCGCCATCGGCGCCCATGAAAAGCATATCCTCATCCAGTTTCTGGTCGAGGCAACCGTGCTGTCGCTGCTTGGCGGCATCATCGGCATCCTGATCGGCCTGGCGCTGGCCGGCCTCGCCTCGGTGACGCTGACGATCCCGTTTGCGCCAAGCCCGGCGGTCATCCTGCTTGCGGTCGGCTTCTCCGCGCTGATCGGCATGGTGTTCGGCTTCTTCCCGGCGCTGCGCGGCGCGCGGCTTAACCCGATCGACGCGCTGAGGCATGAATAGGCATTGCAGCAAGTGTCGCCTCCAGACGCTGCCAATTTTTTATGCAACCTGCCCTTGTCGCAGCACATTCTGCAATGATAACAATGCTGTTGGGGATTAAGGGGGAACAATGGATGAGCAAGAAAGCGCGACTGGCTTTGGCGATTGTGATCGTCGAAGCCGCCTTGGCAGGGCTTTGGTGGAATTTGATCCTTTATGGGATGGAGAATCCCGATCGCGTCACCGCTGACTTCCAGCAGGTAATTGGGCAGACGATGGGAACGGCGATGGGCGCGCTCCTGGGTCTCGGCGTGCTGTTGTATTTTGTCGCTGCCCGCAACGACCGCAAGGCTATTGAAGGTAGGCTACGACGTTAGAGTTGGAAACCTTGCTCGCTCGCAAAGTGCCATTCGATCAGCGGTCTCATATGCGGCATCAGCCCGTCCGGCAGGTCGGCTGCATTGCGGATGATTACGGGGCCTTCGATTTCAGGCTCTGACTCGGCCGCGACGAAAGCGCTGATCCGCTGTGCCAGGTCGTCGGCGGAGGCCGTCTCGCGGTAGCGGCGAAAGATCACCGTGCCGCTTGCCGTCGACAGGGCGTAATGGCGCCTGCCGCGTGTCGCGCCTGACAGGTCGAGACCGGTCTCTTCGCGCACCTCGCGGATCATGTTGAAGTCGACGTCGACAAGGCCGTCGCGGAAATCGGTTGGCTCGAACGAACCGGCGGCGAAGTAGATGCGGCCGGCATTGACCGTATGCGGCGCCATGCGGATCGCCACAAGCGCATTGTCGCCGGCGACCAGCATGGCATGGGCATAGGCGTGCTCGGCCCCGGCCACCTGTCGATTGCCGCGCCAAAGCATGAAGGTCGAATATCGCACCGCATGGCAGCGGCCAACGAGGCGATTGTCGCGATAGCTGAGAGCAGAAAGCAGCACCACGGTGCCGTCGAAAAGCGCCGGCTTGGCCGCGGTCTCACGCCGCCAGTTCTCGGCGATCGCGTCGGCATGATCGCGCTCGAACGGATGCGGGCCGGAATCGAGCCTGACGTCGATGGCATCGACCGGCAGGATGACGTTGCGCGGCAGATCGAAACTCACGCCTGTCTCACACCATGTCGAGGGCAATTGCTACCGGGCAATGGTCGGATGCCTTCGGCCGGTCCCACCCGGCACGCGGGAAGCGCTCGACCTCCTGGCCCGCTGGAAATATGGTGCGCCAAGGCTGACCGTTGCGGATGATATCGGGAACCGCGGTGGCGTTCTGCCTGGCCAGCGCGCTCGACAAAAGGATGTAGTCGAGCTGGCAGAGATGCCGCTCTTCCGGTCCGCGCGTGTGATAGAAAGTCCAGCGGTCCATTTCCGGCCGCCGCTCGACCGCGTTTTCGCAAAAACCGCCGGCAGTGAGCACATCGATGCAGGACCGGGTCTCGTCGATCACCTCGAAGCGATAGCCGTCGAAAACATCGCCAGTGATCTTCACGCGCTGCCGGTAGTCGTTCATATCGCCGCAGATTGCCCAGCGCTTGTCGGCGGCATGGTCCGTGCCGAAGCGCTCCTCGATGATCCGGCGCACTGCTTGAGCTTCGGCGATGCGCAGCGGCATTGTCGCTTCACGGCCGTCGAGGCCGTTGCGGGGCGAGCCCATCGACTTGAAATGAACGAGGTAGAGCGTCAACGGCGCGCCAGCCACCGTCAGATCGATTTCCAGGCAGTCGCGCCGGAAGATGCGCTCATTGGCCTGATACCCAAGCGCTGCCAATTCCGGCGTGTGCAGGCCGAATTGCTCGAACGTGACATAGGCGTAGCTGGTCATGCGCACGAATTCGATCGGCTGGCCCTGCGCGGTCTCGTTGCGCATCATCACGGCGACGTCGATGCCGCGCGAATCATTGCCGGCGGTGGTGTATTTCTGCCGGTAGCCTTGCCCCACCATCTTGAACAAATAGCCATATTCGAAGGCCCTCAGCGCCTCGATATTGTCGACCTCCTGCATGCAGATGATGTCGGCGCGGGTGGCCGCGATCGCCAGCGCCGTCAACTGCCGCGTGTCGTCGGACTGCGCGATGGCCCGCGCCTGCTCGAGCATCTTGTATTCGGCCTCGCTCTGGATGTCGAAAAGCGCCAGCGTGCGATCTTCGTTGAGCTGATTGCGGTATCCGGAATAATCAAACCTGTTCATCAGGTTTTCGACGTTGAAGGTGGCAAGGCGCAGCGACATGGCTTTGACCTTTGCCCGCAAGCGCGCCCGAAAACAAGGGCGCAGAAATCAGGCGGCTCTGATTGATCGCGCGCTCGTTATGGTTGACGGAACCTTTTTGTTCATCTTCCGTTCAGATGGAAAGTTCCATCAATAGGCCCTTCCCCGGGGTATTCTGGGCGTGGGGCCTGAATCTTCGGAGAGTGCGATGAAACCGCTCTTTTTATCTTCCGCCAGATCCGGGCTGATGGCCCTCGGTCTGATCGCCGGCCTCTCGGCCCCGTCGCTTGCCGGGCCGATGCCCAAACCTCTGCTGCCGGTGGCGGGCAATGCCGCCGACATCGTGCAAATTCGTGAAGATTGGGCAGGCGGCAATGACAGGCAGATCTGGCGTTGGCGCAATCACGGCGTTCGGCAATGGCGCGGCGACGATGGTTGGAGATGGCGGTCCAACAATTTCCGCGGCCGTCATTTCTCGAGACACTGGGACAATGGCGGCTGGAATGACAACTGGCGTTGGCGCCATCACCGCCGCCATTACCGCGGCGGTTATTACGATGATGGTGCCGGCGCCGCGATTCTTGGGCTGGGCCTGGGGTTTGGCCTCGGCAGCCTATACAACAATTACAACTACTACGATGCGCCCGCACCGCGGCGCTACTACCGGACACAGCGGCTTTCCAGCGCGCATGTCCAATGGTGCTACAATCGCTACCGGTCGTACCGCGCCTGGGACAACACGTTCCAGCCCTATAACGGGCCGCGCCAGCAATGCTACTCGCCCTATAGCTGAGCAGGCCGGTAATAATATCGTCTGGCGCCGCGCGTTGCGGCGCCGATTTTTTCTTACGGCCAGCAACCGCGAAAAATCGCCAGCCTCCACTGGTGATAACGTTATTTTTATCAGGCAGGTCTAATAATCCTCCCGATCAGAACGCCCGAGACGCGAAGATGGCTGGATTGCGTGCGATGGCCGAGGACGAACAGAGGGACAAACACCGGCAGCGCGTCTTGAAGGGCGCGGCGATCCTGACCGGCATGACCAACTCCGAGGTCACATGCACACTGCGCAACATGCATGCGGGCGGTGCCGAATTAAAGGTCTCGATCGACGCGCGCGTGCCCGATGAGTTCCTGCTCTATGTTCCGACCGACGGCATTGCCTACAAGGCGGTGGTTCGCTGGCGCCGCGAGGACCGAATTGGGGTGATGTTCACCGGCACCGAACCAAAGCCCAGCTGGCACTACGGCTGAGATCCCGGCGCTATCCGGGTGGCAGGACTCGCAGTGTCTGCTCGTCAAACAGCGGCTCATCCTGGCCGACGCGAACGAATAGAAGCTTTCGCAGTTCGGGTGATTGCACCTCGAAATACTGAATGCCGTCCGGGGCTTCGCCCCATTCGCCGCACGGCGGTTCGCCGACCTCGTCAGGGTCGGCAACGGCTTTCAATTCACTGAGATAAACGGCATCGGGACTGAAGACATACCGCAGGGTGCCCGTGGGCGTGACCCCTTCGGTGTAAGGCATGAACACGCAACGTGTGCTGACAGCCTTCTCGGTCTTCTGCGAGTATATGCGCTGTAATGCAGCATCGGCGGCCTCGCCAGGCAGCATATCGAAGACTTCGACGACGGGATCGGCCGGCCCGCCGTCGCTGTATTTGATGGCAAGAGCATTGCCGCCAAGCTCGAAATGAATCCGGCGAAAACCGAAATCGCAGCGCTGCACCCAGGCAGCCAGCCCGACATCCTTGTCCGCCAGCCGTTCCCAAGCCATTTGTCGAGAGGCGGACGCGACGGTTTGCTTTGGTCGGCACGAGCGCCGGTTGCCATGGCCATAAGGACCGGCAGGGCGAAGATGCAGGCCGGCAGTCTCTTGCTATTCATCGCTACAACCCGTCAAGCTAAAGGCGTCCCAGGCTGAACCATCGGGATTGGCTTTGGCGAAATCGGGCCATTCGGTAAAAATCGCGCCGAAGTCAGGCAACAGCAACCCTGCCGGCGCCGGCGAGGCTTCGCGGGAACTCAACTGCTCGGCACCGCCTGCATTGAACGCATAGACCTGCCCATCCCACACTCTGCACAGCCCGGTGCCGTCCTCGAGACCAGCCTCACGATCGTCGTCGGTGCAGGTGTGCCGGATCGTGCCCACAGGAAACGAGTACTTGCCATTGGTCCAGGTAATGTCCGACGGCAGACGAATGTCGGTGTTGGGCACGATCAACGAAAAGACCTCGGTCGTCAGCGCGGCCGGCTCATTGTTGGTTGGCCGGAACTGTATCGTCGCTCCCGAACGCGGCTCGCGATAGGTCGCATGGCTGAGCGAACATTCTGTTGCGTTCGCTGCTTGCAACAGGCTCAGCATGCTCAGAAAAATAGCTGCTGCTTTGTGGATGATCATTTAAGTCCCTTGGAGCAGCATCATTGTGAAGTCTGAGCATCGATGCTTTAGCATGGCCCAAGGCCACGTCGAAAAGAAGAATCGATCATGCGAAATCTCTTGATGCTCATTTCGATCCTAGCATTTTCGTGCGGCCACGCCTTCGCCGCGGAACAGTATGTGGGCATATGGTCCGGGAACAGATCGAACTGTACCGCCGTTGCGGATGTTCAACGCCAGACTGTCTACACATTATACCGCGACGCGCTGTCGGTCCCTGCTCTCGGCTGCGAATACGCAACGTTCCTCAAGACGCCCACGGGCTGGGTGGCGCGGGCCAGCCAATGCTACGGATCCGACCCGTCGGCCGAAGAGCCGTTCTCCCGTGTCATCCATATTGTGGTCGACGGGGCGACGTTGAGACTGACATGGCCGGGCTTCGACAGCGGAGTTCTTGTCAGGTGCTGACGACAAGTGTCCTCTTCCTCTGGATCTACAGCGTCTAGGACGGCAGCTTCAGCATTAGATCACCCCGACAAGCAGCGCGGCTCCACCTATCAAGCCAACGGCGCAGACCCACAGGAGCCAAAGCCCGCTCACCCTGCATTCGAGAACCGCTGCAACTGGGTTGTCGGGATCGTAGTGGACCTCAACCCTGTCGCCCTGAAGATAGCGCTGTGATTGACCGCTGACGAGGCTCGGCAGCGAAGCCGTCACGTTTGCGCCGAAAGCGATGCGATCGGCGGCGTAGCGCTGGCCGGCGACGCTATAGCTGTAGACGATGCGGGATTTGAAGACTGTTCGCCAGGGCCGATAGCCGCCTCCGGACCTGTCGCGGGTCTCGAATTTCTGCAGGCCCGAAGCATCGATGCGTCCTGCCGTGATCGGCCATTTGGCCGCCTGTTCCGCAAGTGACTTCTGGGCAAAGCCCATGCGCAGGACAAACAATCCCATGAAAAGCAGCAGGGCCGCGGCGCCGAGGTTCTGCGGCCTGGGCAAAAACGGCCGGATCGCTTCGAGGACGCCGCCGACGGAGAAGACCAATACAAGCGCGCCGACCACCAGCCCGGCCGAAAGCTGGACCATGAACTTGAAGGAGCCGTCGGGCATGGTGCGTTCGATCACGGCCTTGGCCGGATCGGCCGGATTGTAGAAGACGGTTACGCCGGCCCCGTTTGGAAATTTCGCAAGGGTTTCCGCCACGGCAAAGTTTCCAAGGTTCTCCTGCACGCTGTAGTGCGAA
This sequence comes from Mesorhizobium sp. M0678, assembly GCF_040320505.1. NCBI lineage: Bacteria > Pseudomonadati > Pseudomonadota > Alphaproteobacteria > Hyphomicrobiales > Phyllobacteriaceae > Mesorhizobium > Mesorhizobium sp. M0678. Next base: position 62,636 of record NZ_JAMYPT010000008.1, read on the forward strand.
CTGCGAAATGTCTTGCCGTTCACCTTGTATTCGAAGGTGATTGCCGGGAAGTTGCGGATTTCGGTCGACCCTCTGCTGTCCGAACCGGATCCCGAACTGGTCACCTCGCGAGCCTCGACCCGCGACGAGATGATCTTTCCCGGCGTCGGAGACCAGCGGCTGACCGCCCTCACCTCCCACCATTTCAGCAAGGTGACGAGGGAGAGCATGCCGGCAACCGCGCAGGCAAACCCGACCAACAGAAATTTGAGTTCCAACGCTCACCCCCTTGGCACTTTTGTGCCATGCCCCGCACAGGCATATCACGGTGATGAGGATAGTGCGCCTGTGCAGAAGCCTAGAAACCACACAATCTTGATGCGAAAAGGCCGGCGGATCGCTCCGCCGGCCTTTCTTGATCGGCAATGAAATTGCGATCAGTTCTTGGCCTTGTCGACCAGCTTGTTCATGGAAATTCCCACGCGCCCGCAGGGCGAAGCCCGAGGACGGGTAACGAAACGAACGTGGATTTCCTTCAGTTCTTGGCCTTATCAACCAGCTTGTTCTTCGAGATCCACGGCATCATCGCGCGCAGCTTGGCGCCGACTTCCTCGATCTGGTGGCTGTCGTTGTTGCGGCGGATGCCCTTGAAGCGCGACATGCCGGCGCGGTATTCCTGCATCCATTCCGAGGTGAACTTGCCGGTCTGGATATCCTTCAGAACGCGCTTCATCTCGGCCTTGGTCTCGGCAGTGATGATGCGCGGGCCCGAGACATATTCGCCCCATTCGGCGGTGTTCGAGATCGAGTAGTTCATGTTGGCGATGCCGCCTTCATAGATCAGGTCGACGATCAATTTGACCTCGTGCAGGCACTCGAAATAGGCCATTTCCGGCGCGTAGCCGGCTTCCACCAGTGTCTCGAAGCCGGCGCGGATCAATTCGACCAGGCCGCCGCACAGCACCACCTGCTCGCCGAACAGGTCGGTCTCGCACTCCTCGCGGAAATTGGTCTCGATAATGCCCGAGCGGCCGCCGCCAACGCCGCAGGCGTAGGAGAGCGCCAGGTCGAGCGCATTGCCCGAAGCGTCCTGGTTGACCGCGACCAGGCACGGCACGCCACCGCCCTTCTGGTATTCGCCGCGCACCGTATGGCCAGGCCCCTTCGGCGCGATCATCACGACGTCGACCGAAGCTTTGGGCTCGATCAGGCCAAAATGCACGTTGAGGCCGTGGGCGAAGGCGATTGCCGCGCCATCGCGGATGTTTGGCGCGATCTCGGATTTGTAGATGTCGGCCTGCAGCTCATCCGGCGTCGCCATCATCATCAGGTCGGCCCATTTGGCGGCATCGGCTACGCTCATCACCTTGAGCCCGTCGGCCTCGACCTTCTTGGCGGTCGCCGAGCCGGCCTTGAGGCCGATGGCGATGTCCTTGACGCCGGAATCCTTGAGGTTGAGCGCATGCGCCCTGCCTTGGCTGCCATAGCCGATGATAGCGACCTTCTTGCCCTTGATCAGGTTGAGATCGGCGTCGCGATCGTAATAGACACGCATTTTTCTTCCTTCCCGTTTTGAACCAGAGCATGATGCCGAAAAGTGTGAAGCGGTTTTCGGACGACATCATGCTCCATCTTTTAGTGTAGAGCCGGATTCAGATTTCAGGTCGATTTGACCTGAAATCATCCGGCTCTATGGGCCCTGCGGCCCGGTTTTTGCCCCGAAAAGAGCGAGAAACTGCTGCGTCGCCCGGACGGCATCGCCGCCGATCGCCACATCAGTCAATTCCAGCCGGTCGCCAAGCAGCAAGCGGATCTGCACGTCACGGGCGACCAGCCCGAAAAAGGTGCGGAACGCCGTCTCCGCGTCCGAAAATTCAAGGAACCCGGCCTGTCTCCCGGCCTCCAGCACCGGCTTGAGGCGCTTGGCCAGTGCGAAGCGGCCGTTCTCCAGCACGATGGCGCCGAGATCGTCCTTCCCCGAACTAGCATGGCCGACCGCCACCCTGTTCAGCGCGATCGAGGTGTCGCTCGAAATTACCTTGAGCCAGTCCGAAGCGAAGCGTTCGAGGCTCGCCGTCAGCGAAGGGAGGTCGAGCCCCTTGCGGTCGACCGGCACTATCCGCACCTTGGACGCCTGCCATTGTACCGTTGCCGTCAACAGCCCGTCGCGATCGCCGAACCATTTGTAGAGCGTCTCCTTCGAGCAGCTCGCCCGCCGCGCCACGGCGGTCATGGTCAACTGATCGCCCTCTTCGACCAGCAGGCGAAGGGCGGCGTCGAGCACGTCCTTCTGCCGCTCCGTCAGCGCCTCGCTGGTGTCGATGTCGGTCACAGCGTGCAACACAGTTTTTCCTCAGGAGGCAAACTCACCCGCAGTTCAGATACGAGCTCGATGGCGTACCGTACGTTACGGTTCGGATTTATGGCGTATTGCCCGACCCGACGCAAGCCTTTATTTCTGTTTGCTCCATGCGGGGCATCACGGGAGACACGGATCATGCTCGCCGGATTGCTTGCCTTGACCGTTGCCGCAGTGTTCGCTGGCGCGGCTATCTACGTCAGCGTCGCCGAGCAGCCGGCGCGGCTTCGCCTCGATGACAAGGCATTGCTGCAGGAATGGCAGCCTTCCTACAAGCGCGGCGCCGCCATGCAGGCCTCGATCGCCGTCATCGCCTGTATTCTGGGCCTCGTCGCCTGGTGGCTGACCGGCAATCTCGCTTATCTGGTCGGTGCCTTGCTGATCATCCTGCCTTGGCCATGGACGCTGCTGGTGATGATGCCGGCAAGTAGGTTGCTGGAGGCGATGGACGCGAACTCCGTCAATCCTGAAGCTCGGACATTGATCGCCAAATGGGGCAATCTGCATCTGGTCCGCGTCGGGCTTGGCGTTCTGGCGACGTTGGCATTCCTCTTGGGCAGTGCCTGACCTCGCCAATCGGTGCCATCTTCGTCATGAAGGCGTGTCACTCCAGGGCGGGCGGATCTCGCAGGCGCCCAAGCAGAGCTGACAGCGCGTCGAGCTCATCATTGGAAAGCCGGGAGCCGACCAACTCCGCGATCGACCGGCCGTAGACAGCCCACATGCGGCGGCGCGTCTCGCGTCCCTTGTCTGTGACGCGGACTGTTTGCCCGCGGCCGTCATCGGCAACTGGAAGCTTCTCGACCTGCCCGTCGGCTTCGAGCCGCGCCAGCAGCCGGGAGATGTTGTACTGCGCAAACAGGGTGCGCTCGGTGAGTTGGAACGGCCGCAATCCGCCCTCGCCCGCCTCGGCAAGCTCATGCAGGACGTCGTACCAGGCAAGCGGCGGCAGGCCACTGTCCTTCAGCGCGTCCTCGGCTCGTTCCAACAACTGGCGCGAAACCCGCATCAGGCGGGCCCAGGCCTTGATGGCTGGAGGTGAAGGAATCCCGGTCATGATTGCATCGTAGGTGATAGATGCAATTGCATCAAGCTTGACGATCGATGCAAATGCATCTATATAGATGCAATCGCATCAATCATGAGAGGCAATTCCGATGAAGCATGAAATCTGCAAGATCGCCGACATTCCGGAAACAGGCAGCCTGATCGCTCCGTTCTTCGGCCGCGAGGTCCATGTCTACCGCAGCGGCGAGCGTATCCGCGCCGCCGCCAACGTCTGCCTGCATTTCGGTGGCCCGCTCGACTGCAAGGACGGCAAGCTCGTCTGCCAGTGGCACGGCGCCTCGTTCGACATGGCGAACGGTGATCGCCTCGAAGGCCCGGCGCGGAAGGGCTCCCGCCTGATGTTTCTCTCCACCCGCATCGAGGACGGTGCCTTGAACTATGTTGGGGGGAGTGAGATGACCGACAAGCTCACTCTCGTCAGCCATCATCTTTGCCCCTATGTGCAGCGCGCGGCGATTTCACTTCGCGAAAGGGCGTGCCGTTCGAACGCATCACGGTCGATCTCGCCAACAAGCCTGCCTGGTTCAAGGCGATATCACCGCTCGGCAAGGTGCCGCTGCTCCGCGTTGAGCATGACGGCCAGGAAACGGTGATCTTCGAATCGCTCGTCATCCTCGAATTCCTCGAGGAAACCCAGCCCAATCCGCTGCATCCCACCGACCCCTATGCCCGTGCCCGGCATCGCGCCTGGATCGAGTTCGGCTCAGCAATCCTCAATGCCATCGGCCGCTTCTATTCAGCACTCACCGAAGCCGCCTTCATCGCCGAACGCGGGGCTCTGGCAGCAATGTTCGATCGCCTGGAAGTGGAACTGGCGAACGGCGCGGCTGGACCATGCTTCGACCGCGAGCGTTTTTCACTGGTCGACGCGGTCTACGGGCCGATTTTCCGTTATTTCGAGGTCTTTGACCGGATCGGCGATTTCGGCATCCTGGACGGAAAACCGCATATCCAGGCCTGGCGCAAGGCATTGCACGAACGCCCATCCGTAAAGGACGCGGTCGCTCCCGATCATGCGCAACGCCTCCATGCATTCTTGCAGGCTAAGGGTTCGCACCTTTCGGAAATCATCCGCCAAAACGATCCGGCCACAGCGCTTCCGCAAGCCCGATCGGCTTGAATGGATTGAGCACCGTTCCTGTAACCATGGAAGCAAGAAACTGCGGCGCCGGCGGGACTTTTGCCAGCGTCGCCACCAGCCTGTCGCGGACGAACGGCATCACAATTGAATCCGATTGATAAAACGGCGTCAGCACCAGCGACAGCGCCTGGAAGACCCGCACATGCCATCGCCGCGCCCCGACATAGGCCCCCAGCGCAGTATCGATACGGTCCGTTCCTATGAGCGCGTAGTTGAGCGCAGCTGCATCGAGCAGCGCCATGTTCGCGCCCTGCCCGAGTTGCGGGCTTGTCGAATGGGCCGCGTCGCCGATAACGGCCAATCGCCGTCCGGCTGGCGTCTTCATCGTGTGATGGCCATAGCGCGCCAGCGAAAGCTGGTCGAAACTGTCGATCTGGTCGGTGAATGCCGCGCATGCAGGCCACAGCCCGGCCAATCTCGCCTTCCATGCATCGAGACCTGCCGCCCATACGCACTCGGCATCCGCCGGCTTCAGGCTCCAGAAGAATGCCGCCATCTTCCCGGCACCGGGCTCAGGCCGGCCGATCGGCAGCACGCCGATCATCACGCTCGCTTTGTCGTAGCGCTGCAGCAGGGCGTGCTCGTCGAAACCCTCGCCGCGCCAGCCGAGCGATGCCCAGAACGCGCCATAGGCGAGCGATCGCGGTTCGCCCGGATTGGTTACGCACCGCCGCAGTTTGGAGCGCGAACCGCTGGCATCCACTACCAGGTCGAACGCCTATCCGTCGTCCGTTGCCGCAGATCAATGTTGCCCGTTCGCCGGTTTCCAGCGTCTCGAGCTCGATACCTGTCTCGATGGTGATCGCCTGGCGCCGGGCGGCGCGGAAAAGCACGCCGAACAGAGCCGCGCGGTGCACCGCCAGCCCGAAGCGACCGCCGCGCTGGGCATCATAACGGACATCCAGCACGGTGCGGCCAGTTCTGGCGTCTGCACCATGCAGGCGGTCTATGCGGCTGCCCAGCGCCAGAATGTCGTCGAGCAGGCCGAGATCGGCAAGCACCGTCAGCCCGGTCGGCTGCAGGATCAGCCCGGACCCGACCGGCTTTGGCTGGTCGAAGCGCTCGAAGATGGTGACCCTATGTTCGGCGCGCGTGAGATAGAGCGCGGCGGCACGTCCAGCCGGCCCGGCGCCGGCAATCGCGATGTCCAGAGAATTGCCCATCTGCCCGACCCAACCCAGGCCGGACAATCCTTCAGCGCTGTCGCTAAATCAAGCCGCTGTCTCGGCCTTGAGGCTCAGCCCTCGGCAGCATCGAAAATCTTCCGCGCCTCGCGTACAGCGCCGTGATTGAGCTCGGCCCATTGGATCAGCTGATGCAAGGGTCCAAACATCGAGCGCCCGAGATCGGTGAGGCTGTATTCGACGCTCGGCGGTTTGGTCGGAAACACCTGGCGATGCACATAGCCGTCGCGCTGCAGATCGTGCAGCGTCTGGGTGAGCATGCGCTGTGAAATATCGGGCACCAGCCGCCGCAATTCGCCGAAGCGGTACGGCTTCTCGGCCAAGGCCTCCATCAGCAGTGAACTCCATTTATTGCTTATGCCCTGGATCACGTCGCGAACCGGGCAATCCGCAAGGTTTCCGCCACCGCTGCCTGCTTTGTATATCTCGAGCTTCGATCTCAGATTGACGATCTTGCCGTCCATGGCTGGTTCCCTGGATGTGCCTACCTCCCGCAAAACTGCCTTCTTTACGAGGATGGGTCAATTCCTATTTTAGTGCTGGTCTCTTTTTGAGACTAACATATGCACCCGCCGCTCCGGCGCAACGTCAGGACATCTCATGACCGACACCCTTCTCGTCACCGGCGCCTCCGGCCAGCTTGGCCGCGGCGTCATCAATCATCTGCTTGACACGCTCAAGGTCTCCCCTCAGCGCATCATCGCCGCCACCCGCAATCCGGAAAATCTGGCCGATCTGGCAGCCCGAGGCGTCACCATCCGGGCAGTCGACTTCGACGACACCGCGTCGTTGGCCAGTGCATTCACCGGCGCCGACAGGGTTCTGATCATTTCGACAAACGAGCTCGCCGTTCCGGGCAAGCGCCTGAAGCAACATGAGGCCGCGGTCGCCGCCGCAAAAAGCGCCGGCGTTTCGCATCTGCTCTACACGTCGATGCCCAATCCGGAGCCAGGATCGCCGGTACTGTTTGCGCCCGATCACCACGGCACCGAGCAGGCGATCAAGGCGAGCGGTATCCCCTACACCATCTTCCGCAACGGCTGGTATCAGGAGAACCTGTTCATGGCGCTGCCGCACGCCATCGCCTCGGGGCACTGGTACACATCCGCTGGAGACGGCCACATTGCCCATGGCGCGCGCGACGATATGGCAGCCGCGATCGCCGCCGGCCTTGCTTCGAGCGCAACCGAAAGCACGACATACACGCTGACCGGCCCCAAGGCCCACACGATGGCCGAGATTGCAGCCCTCGTCACCGAGGTCACCGGCAAGCCGATCGAAGTTATCCAGCTTTCGGATGAAGCGCTGACCGAGGGATTGAAGGCAGCCGGCGTTCCCGAAGCGTTTGCGCCCGTCATCGTTTCCTTCGACACCAACACCCGCTCCGGCCGGATCGGCATGGTGACCGACGCGGTCGAGACGCTGTCCGGCAGGAAGCCGCAGCCGCTGAAGCAATTTCTTGAAGCAAACAAGGCGGCTCTGGTGAGCTGAGCCTGACAATGGCCGTGCCCTCAAAGGGCACGGCCATTTGTTCAGATAGCCACCTGCGTCCCGATCTCGACCACCCGTCCGGTCGGGATCTGGAAATATTCCGTCGCATCGGCCGCCGTGCGCGCCAGCCCGATGAACAGCTTGTCCTGCCAGACCGGCATGCCGGAATTGGGCGAGGCCTTGAGAGAGCGCCGCGACAGGAAGAAGGACGTCGTCATGATGTCGAACTTCCAGCCCTGTTTGCGGCAGATCGCCAGCGCACGCGGGATGTTGGGCTGCTCCATGTAGCCGAAGGTCAGCGTCACCCGCATGAACAGCTCGTTGACCATTTCCATCTTGACGCGCTCGCTGTCGGGCACAACCGGCTGCGGTGCCGTCACCACCGAAAGGATGACGTTCTGCTCGTGCAGCACCTTGTAGTGCTTCAGGCTGTGCATCAGCGCCGTCGGCGCGCTCAGCGGGTCGCTGGTCAGGAACACCGCGGTGCCCGACACCAGATGCGGTTTCTTCTTCAGCAGATTGCCGGCAAGGAAATCCAGCGGGATCTCGTTCCGGCGCGTCTTGTCGAACAAATAGCGGCTGCCGCGGATCCAGGTCCACATAGTCATCACGATAACTGCGGCGATGGCAAGCGATGCCCAGCCACCTTCAAACACCTTGACTATGTTGGCGGCAAAGAAGCCGGTATCGACGAAGGCGAACACGGCCATCAAGGCGATCGCGACGCCGAGCGGCCATTTCCAGATGCGCGTCATCACAACAAAAAGCAGCACATTCGTCACTAGCATGTTGCCGGTCACCGAAATACCGTAGGCCGAGGCCAGGCGGCTGGATTCGCCGAAGCCGACCACCAGCAACATCACCACCAGCGCCAGCATCAGGTTGATGCGCGGCAGATAGATCTGGCCCGACTGTTTTTCCGACGTATGCTGGATAACGAAACGCGGCAGCATATTGAGCTGCACCGCCTGTCTGGTCAGCGAAAAAGCGCCGGAGATCACCGCCTGGCTGGCGATGACGGTCGCCGCCGTCGCCAGCACGACCATCGGAATAAGCGTCCAGCCCTGGTTCATCTCGAAGAATGGATGACCGACAACGCCGCCATTTGCCAGCACGAAGGCGCCTTGCCCGACATAGTTGAGCAACAGACAAGGGAACACGATTGCCAGCCAGGCGAGTACGATCGGCTTGCGGCCGAAATGGCCGAGGTCGGCATAGAGCGCCTCGGCGCCGGTGACGGCGAGGAAGACCGCACCAACCGTGACGAAGGCGACATCGGGCGAGTTGACCAGGAACGACACGATGTAATGCGGGCTGATCGCCAGCAGGATTTCCGGATCGGCGATGATGTGGTTAATGCCGGAAAGGCCGATGGCCAGGAACCACAGAGCCGTGACTGGCCCGAACACCAAACCTACGCCGCCGGTGCCGAATCGCTGTACCGCAAACAGGATCGCCAGGATGGCCAGTGTCAGCGGCACCACATAGGGCTGGAATGTCGGCGTGACGACATTCATACCTTCGACCGCCGATAGCACCGAGATCGCCGGCGTAATGACTGCGTCGCCGAAAAAAAGCGCCGCGCCGACGATGCCGATGCCGAGGATCACCGCCGAGCGCGTCGGGAAACTGTTGCGCGCCAGCGCCATCAGCGACAGCACCCCGCCCTCGCCTCGATTGTCGGCGCGGAGCACGAACATGATGTATTTGATGGTGACGGTGATCGTCAGCGACCAGATGATCAGCGACAACACGCCGAGGATGTCGCCACGGTTGGCGACGTTGCCACCGGCCGATGCATGCAACGCCTCGCGAAATGCATAGATCGGGCTGGTACCGATATCGCCGTAAACCACGCCGAGCGCGCCCAGCATCAGCACCTTGGTGCTGTGCTGCTCAACCTCAGAATGGCTGGATTGTTCGACAGGTTCTGCCTCGTTACCAGCATTGGTAAGGGCCATGGACGACACTCCGGTAAGCGGGCGGTGCTCTACGCTTGCTGCGCTGCAATATCAAGTGCCGTCACGTAATGGCTCCGTCCCGATATTGCGAGTCCTCCACGACTTGGCAGACTCAGTCCGATCGACAGACCACCTGGAATGTCGCAACGGACACGTTTTTAAATAGCCACCTGCGTCCCGATCTCGACTACCCGTCCGGTCGGGATCTGGAAATACTCCGTCGCATCGGCCGCCGTGCGCGCCAGCCCGATGAACAGCTTGTCCTGCCAGACCGGCATGCCGGAATTGGGCGAGGCCTTGAGAGAGCGCCGCGACAGGAAGAACGATGTCGTCATGATGTCGAACTTCCAGCCTTGCTTGCGGCAGATCGCCAGCGCGCGCGGAATGTTGGGCTGCTCCATATAGCCGAAGGTCAGCGTCACCCGCATGAACAGCTCGTTGATTTGCTCCATCTTGACGCGCTCGCTGTCGGGCACGACAGGCTGCGGTGCCGTCACCACCGAAAGGATGACGTTCTGCTCGTGCAGCACCTTGTAATGCTTCAGGCTGTGCATCAGCGCGGTCGGCGCACTCAGCGGGTCGCTGGTCAGGAACACCGCGGTGCCCGACACCAGATGCGGCTTCTTCTTCAGCAGATTGCCGGCGAGGAAATCGAGCGGGACCTCGTTCCTTCGAGTTTTTTCGAACAGGTATCTGGTGCCTCTTATCCAGGTCCACATGGTCATGACAATCACTGCGGCCACCGCCAGCGAGGACCAGCCGCCTTCGAACACCTTGACAATGTTGGCGGCAAAGAAGCCGGTATCGACGGAGGCGAACAACGCCGTCAAGGCCACTGCAACGCCGAGCGGCCATTTCCAGATGCGGGTCATGACGACAAAAAGCAGTATGTTGGTCACCAGCATGTTGCCGGTCACTGAAATGCCGTAGGCCGAGGCAAGCCTGCTGGATTCGCCGAAGCCGACCACCAGCAGCATCACCACCAGCGCCAGCAGCATGTTGACGCGTGGCAGGTAGATCTGGCCGGACTGTTTCTCCGACGTATGCTGGATCTCGAAACGCGGCAGCATGTTGAGCTGCACCGCTTGCCTGGTCAGCGAGAAAGCGCCGGAGATCACCGCCTGGCTGGCGATCACGGTCGCGGCGGTCGCCAGCACGACCATGGGAATGAGCGTCCAGCCTTCGTTCATCTCGAAAAAGGGATGACCGACAACGCCGCCATTGGCCAGCACGAAGGCCCCCTGCCCGACATAGTTGAGCAGCAAGCAAGGGAATACGATCGCCAGCCAGGCGAGTACAATGGGCTTGCGCCCGAAATGGCCGAGATCGGCATAGAGCGCCTCGGCGCCGGTAACGGCGAGAAAGACCGCGCCAACCGTGACGAAGGCGACGTCAGGCGAGTTGACCAAGAACGAAACGATGTAATGTGGGCTGATTGCCAGCAGGATTTCCGGGTCGTCGATGATATGGTTGAGGCCGGACAGTCCGATGGCCAGGAACCACACCGCGGTGACGGGCCCGAACACCAGTCCGACGCCGCCCGTGCCGAACCGTTGCACCGCGAACAGCATCGCCAAGATGACCAGCGTCAGCGGCACCACATAGGGCTGGAACGCCGGCGTGACGACGTTCATGCCTTCGACCGCCGATAGCACCGAAATTGCCGGCGTGATGACTGCGTCACCGAAAAAAAGCGCCGAGCCGACGATGCCTATGCCGAGGATCACCGCCGACCGCTTCGAGAAGCTGCCGCGTGCCAATGCCATCAACGACAGCGTGCCACCCTCGCCCCGGTTGTCGGCGCGCAGCACGAACATGATGTATTTGACGGTGACAGTGATGGTCAGCGCCCAGATGATCAGCGACAGCACCCCGAGGATGTCGCCGCGGTTGGCGACATTGCCGCCAGCCGAAGCATGCAACGCCTCACGGAACGCATAGATCGGGCTGGTGCCGATGTCGCCATAGACCACGCCGAGCGCGCCGAGCATCAGGATCTTGGTGCTATGCTGCTCGGCCTTGGAGTGGCTGGATTGTTCGATGGGTTCCGCCTCGCTACCAGCGTTGGCAAGGGCCATGGACGACACTCCCATAGACGTGCGGCGCTCTATGCTGCGGGGATGGAAAGGACGCGCTGCCGTGCCGGGAACGCACGGCCTATCGGCTCGCCTTTCTCTACCAGCCACAAGCCTTCAGAAACCGCCTGACCGTTGCGGCCATGCCATACTCCAACGCATCGGCTGTCAACCCATGTCCGATCGACACTTCGGCCAATGCCGGGATGCGCCTGGCCAGCGCCGGCAAATTGCTCACCACAAGGTCGTGCCCGGCATTGACCTGGAGCCCTGCGGCCAATGCGGCATCCGCCGTCTTTCCCAATTTCTCCAATTCCTTCGCCGCTTTTGCCGAATCGGAATGATAGCTGCCGTATGGACCCGTATAGAGTTCGATCCGATCGGCGCCGGTGTCGCGAGCGGCTTTCATGCCAGCGGGATCCGGATCGGAAAACAGCGATACGCGAAAGCCTCCCTTCTTCAGGCGCTTGACAACGGGTGTCAGGAACGCAGCCTCGGCGGCGAAGTTCCAGCCATGGTCGGAAGTCGCCTGCGCTGGGTCGTCGGGCACCAACGTCACCTGCTCCGGCTGGTGCTTTTCCACAAGCGCCAGGAAATCCTCGGTCGGATAGCCCTCGATGTTGAATTCCGCATTCGGGAACTCGTCGTCGATCAGCGCCCTGATCTGCGGCAGATCGGAATGCCTGGTGTGCCGCTCGTCGGGTCGCGGGTGCACCGTCAGCCCATGCGCGCCGGCGGCAAGCGCAATGCGTCCAAGCCCGGTCACGCTTGGCCACGGCAGGTCGCGTCGGTTGCGCAGCATGGCGATGGCATTGAGGTTGACGGAAAGCTTTGCAGGCATTTGCACGGCTCCAGGCTGATCTTGGCGCGCATCTATACCGCCTTTAACGGGAACAGACAGAGGGTTTCAGGTGTTCCAAGGTGTGCGAAGAAAATCGAGCGCAAGGAGTTCCCTGTTGAATTTTCTCGAGGCCGTGCCGGCGGTTCGCCGCATCGACACCGATCGCGAAGATCTTTTCGCCATCGATGTCGTCGGCCATGTCGCAGCGGCTGACGCCGAAAACCTGTTCGGATTGCTGGAGGCGGCCTATGCGCTGCATCCGAAGATCGACGTGCTGGTGCGCCTGATCGACCATGAGGGTGTCGACTGGGCCGACGTATCGGACGAGACGATCGAACAGGGCATAGCTCATGCCGTGGAGCATATCGGCCGCTGCGCGGCGATCGGTGAGCCGAACTGGATACCGGAGGCAAGAGCCTTTTTGCCTGCCTCCTTGCCTATCGAACTCCGGCATTTCGAGGCCGAGGACGAGGCCGCCGCCTGGGAATGGCTTGGCGCCAACCCGATCGCCCAGCGCTGATACGACCGCCCTATCGGACGATCGTCAGCCGTTCGGCCGCGCGCGTGATAGCGGTGTAGAGCCAACGCTGCCGGGTTTCCTTGAACGCCCAGCTTTCGTCGAAAAGCACGATCTCGTTCCACTGCGAGCCCTGCGCCTTGTGCACTGTCAGCGCATAGCCATAGTCGAAATCGTCGAAACGTTTCTTCTGCTGCCAGGGGATGTCGGCGTCCGGATCTTCGAATGCCGCCTTGAGCAGCTTGATCTTGGCGACGCCGCGATCCGGGTCGTCTTCCTCCGGCGAAACCAGCAGATTGATGCCAGGCTTGACGGTCTCGCGCGACGAGGTCATCACCTTCCACAGCGACCCGTTGAGCAGTCCCTTGGCCGGATCGTTGCGCAGGCACACCAGCTTGTCGCCGGCTTGCGGATAATCGGCGTTGAACCCCTTCAGCTCGCGCAGCCGCTGGTTGTAACGGCGGCGCGTGCGGTTGGTGCCGACCAGCACCTGGTCCGCCTTCAGCACCAATTCCTGGGTGACGTCTTCCTTGCCGATCACTTGCGCCGCGCCATAGTCGCCGCGCATGAACTCGCGGCCCTCGCGCACGTCAAGCGCAAGCCGGATGATCGGGTTGTCTCGCGCCTGGCGATGGATTTCGGTGAGCAGAATGTCCGGCTCATGGTCCGTGAAGAAGCCGCCGCCGGAGATTGGCGGCAACTGGCCGGGATCGCCGAGCACCAGGATCGGCGTGCCGAAGCTCATCAGGTCACGGCCGAGTTGCTCGTCGACCATTGAGCATTCGTCGATGACGACGAGCTTGGCGCGCGAGATCGGGCTCTGCCGGTTGAGCGAAAATGTCGGCGACATCGATGTCTTGCCGGTCACCTCGTCCGCTACCGATTCTTCGCCCTTCGGCCGGTAAATCAGCGAATGGATGGTGCGGGCATTGACCGCGCCCTTGGAACGCAGCACCTGCGCCGCCTTACCCGTAAAGGCGGCGAACTGCACCTGGCCGTCGACATGCTCGGCGAAATAGCGCGCCAGCGTCGTCTTGCCGGTGCCGGCATAGCCGAACAGCCGGAACAGCTGCGGCTTGCCGGTTTTCAGCCAGCCGGCCACCGCCTTCAGCGCCTCGTCCTGTTGAGGAGAGAATTCCATCAGCGCGACAGACCGGATTCGCGAGGGAAAGACAAGGTGACTGCCGTCACCATCAATTTTCATCGCCGGCAATCACGCCGCTGCGACAGGGTCAGGCTATCAGTGACGAACAGGAACGTAAAGAGAACAAGGCCAGGCGACCGCAGCTTACCCGGCCCGCTGTGGATCGTTCTCCAGCTGGATCGGCTTGCCATGCGGCGTTGCGTGCGCGGCGCGTTCCCAGGCAGCGGCGAGCGCATCGACGTCGCGCTTTCCGGCAACGCCCTTGGCCAAAAGCAGCTTTTCCAGCGCTGCCAGCCAGTGCTCGTAGTAATCGTGACCGTCGCGCGCGGCGCCCGGCCGCTTCAACTCTGCCGACAAAGCATCCGCCCATTCGCTCCACGAAAACAGCCCGTTGTCGTGCAGTGCTACCGTCATGGCAAAGGCCTCTGCTTGCCACGGCTCGGCAAACACAGGCGCCTCGACACCGGCGGGCAGCATGGCGGCGACTGAGCCCGTCTCACGCCGGCTCAAGGTAGCTCTCCCAGGCATCGATCGACACGACAAGTGTCGGATCGGCGCCCTCGCCCCAGATTTCGCCGCCGGTGAAGGCCACCGTATAGACCCATTGCGGGTTTTCGCCCTGGCCGTGTGCATTGGTGTCGGGAAAGACAAAGCCGTCGCGCACAGCCTCGACGACGCCTCGCTTGCCGCGTGCATAGCGCGGCAGTCTGGTGTGGCCGGTCGGATGAAAGTTCCTGGTTCGCACGGGGTCGCCCGCCTTGAACCGCGCAGGCGCGGCGACAGGCCGGTCGCAGGGCCCGCCCTTGGCCAGCACCGCCGGAACGTCCTTAGCCTTCAGCACCCGTTTGGGTGTCGCTGCCGGGTCGACTGCGTCGCCCGTAGCCAGGTCGCGGTCGCTGACGAAACCATGGCGTTTGAGCAGCACCTCCAGCGCCTTGATCCATATCTGGTAGTAGCTGGAGGCATAATAATCCGCTGGATGCAGCGATTCCCGCGCGTGCCGGCTCTCGTCGATGGTCCAGGCCCCCATGGCGCCGGCGCACAGCGTCACGCCCAGCGCCCGCCTTTCCCAATCGGCATGGAAATAGGGTTCGTCCGGTTCGGGCGCGACCGGCCCGAAACCCATCTGGCCGCCGAGATCCTGCGGCCCGTTCATGCCGGCTCCCGCGCCAACGCCGTGCCGATCATGGCATCGCGCGTCACCAGATCGGCGAGCCGTGCCTCATCCCAGCCCTCCGTACCCCGGGGACGCATCGGCACCACCAGATAGCGCAGCTCGGCGGTCGAATCCCACACCCGGATTGTCGTCCTCGCCGGCAAGGTCAGACCGAATTCCTCGAGCACGCCGCGCGGATCGATCACTGCGCGCGAACGGTAGGGCGGCGCCTTGTACCAGACCGGCGGCAGGCCGAGAACCGACCACGGATAGCAGGAGCACAGCGTGCAGACGACGAGGTTGTGCGTGTCGGCCGTATTGAACACCGCCTGCATGTGCTCGCCTTGCCGGCCGGTGTAGCCGAGCGATTCGATGGCCGCCGTCGCATCACGCTTCAGCCATGCGGCAAACCCGGGATCAACCCAGGCCTTCGCCACCACCTTTGCGCCGTTGCGCGGCCCGATCTTGGTCTCATAGGTGTCGACGATAACATCGATCGCCGCCGGATCGATCAGGCCTTTGCGGGTGAGAATCGTCTCCAGCGCGCGCACCCGCGCCGCAAAAGGATCAAGCTCGTTGTCGTGGTCGTGATTGTGCGGCATGGCGTCAAATTACGATCGCGGACCCCCGGCCGCAAGCACCACGGCTTGGGCCAGCGCTATTCGGCTGCCGCCTTCTGCGGCACCGGTTCTTCCTCCTCGTCGAACAGTGACGGCTGGTCGACCGCTTCGACCGGGCTCGGCTCGCCCCGGCGCCGTGCCCACAGCCTGACCAGCCAGCCGGAAAAATGCTCCATGTAGACGTAAATGACGGGCGTGACGAACAGCGTCAGTGCCTGCGAGGCGACAAGACCGCCGACCACCGCCACGCCGAGAGGCTGGCGCAATTCCGCGCTGGCGCCGGTGCCGAGCGCGATCGGGATGGTGCCCATCAGCGCGGCAAGCGTGGTCATCATGATCGGCCGGAAGCGCATCAGGCAGGCCTTGTGGATGGATTCGACAGGCGACATCCCCTCGCGCCTGAGTTCCAGCGCCACGTCGATCATCATGATGCCGTTCTTCTTGACGATGCCGATCAGCATCAGGATGCCGATCACCGCGATCACCGAAAGATCCATCCCCGCCAGCCGCAGTGCCACCAGCGCGCCGAGCACCGCCGATGGAAGCCCGGTCAGGATGGTGAGCGGGTGGATGAAGCTCTCATAGAGCATGCCGAGAACGATATAGATGGTCAGAATCGCGCCGCCGATCAGCAGCCCCTGGTTGGAAAGCGAATCCTGGAACGTCTTGGCCGTGCCCGAGAAGGCGGTCGAGATCGTCGGCGGCATGCCGATCTTGTCCTTCAGCGCGTTGATGTGGCTCACGCTGTCGCCGAGGGCCACGCCTTGCGGCAGATTGTAGGAGATGGTCACTGCCGGAAGCTGGCCGAGCTGGTTGACGGTCAAAGCACCGGCGGTCCGATCGACGCGGGCGAACGCACCGAGCGGCACCAGGCTGCCGCTCGCCGTTCTCACCTTGATGGCCAGCATCCGCTCGGGCGACCACTCGATCTTCGGATCGAGCTCCATGATCACGTCGTAGCTGTCGGCCGAACCGAAGATGGTCGACACCTGCTGGGTGCCGAAACCGCCATAGAGGCTGGAGCGCAGCGTGTCGGTATCGACGCCGAGGTTCGCCGCCTTGTCGCGGTCGATCACCAGCGTCGCCTGTAGCGCGTTGTTCTGCAGGTCATTGGTGACGTCGGTGAAGGCGGCATGATCGGCAGCCATCGCGTCCGTCAGCCTCTGCGCCCAGACGTTCGTCAGGCCGGTATCGAGGCCCTGAACGGCAAGCTGGTAGGCACTCGCCGAAGAACGCGCGCCGAGCCGCAGGTTCTGCACCGGCTGCATGTAGGTTTCGATGCCGGGCACATTGGCCAGCTGGCGCCGCAGGTCCGTAAGCACCTTGTCGATGTTCGGTCGCTGGTCCTTGTCTTTCAGCTGCACAAACAGCTGGCCCTGGTTGAGCGCATTGTTTCCACTGCCCGCCGACCAGCCGACATGCGCGACGTAGGGCGAATGGGTGAAGACATCCGCCACTTGCCCCTGCAGCTTCACCATCGCGTCAAACGAAATGTCCTGGCGCGCGATGGTCGTCACCGAGACCTGGCCGATATCCTCCTGCGGGAAGAAGCCCTTCGGCGAAATCTGGATCAGCCACACCGACAGCCCGGCGGTCACCAGGAAGACAAGGAAGACAAGGAAATTGTGGCGCAGGCAGAATGTCAGCAGCCTGTCATAGCCCTGCATGAAGACGTTTTGTCTATGGCCTTCACCGTGCGCTGCTTTCTGCTCGGCTTTCGATAATGACAACAGCCGCGAGCACAGCATCGGCGTCAGCGTCAGCGAGACGAACATCGACGCCAGGATGGCGACCGTCACCACCACCGCGAATTCGTTGAAGATGCGCCCGATCACGCCGCCCATCAAAAGCACCGGAATGAACACGGCGACCAGCGAGATCGAGATCGAGATGATGGTGAAGCCGATCTCGCGCGCGCCCTTGAGCGACGCCTCGAGGGCAGAGAGCCCGTCCTCCTCCATATGGCGGAAAATGTTTTCGAGCATGACGATTGCATCGTCGACGACAAGACCGACCGCCAGCGTCAGCCCCATCAATGAGACGTTGTCGATGGAAAAGCCGAACAGGTACATCACGCCCAGCGTGGCGATGAGCGAAATCGGCACCGCCACGGCCGGGATGACCGTCGCCGTTACCCGGCGCAGGAACAGGAAGATCACCATCACCACCAGCGCGATGGTGAGCAAGAGCGTGAACTGCACGTCATCGACCGCCTCGCGGACCGATGTCGAGCGGTCGTTTAGCAACTGGATGCTCGCCGCTGCCGGCATCTGATCGTCGAAGGAAGGTAGCATCGCCTTGACGCGGTCGACGACGTCGACGGTATTGGCATCCGGCTGGCGCTGCACCGCCATAATGATGGCGCGGGTGCCGTCATACCAGCTTGCCGTCGTCGTGGTCTCGACCGAATCGATGACGCGGGTCACCTCGCCGAGCCGCACCGGATGGCCGTTCTTGGTTGCGATGATGATGTTGGAGAATCCTGCCGCATTGGTCAGCTGCGTGTTCGCGGTGATCGTCAGCTGCTGTTTGTTGTTCTTGAGCACGCCGAGCGGCGTGTTGCTGTTGGCCGAGGCAATGGCCGTCTGCAGCTGGTCGATCGAGATGCCGCGAGCGGCGAGCGCCGTCGGATCGATCTGGACGCGGACGGCATATTTTTGCTGGCCATAGATCGAAACCTGCGCAACGCCGTCGATCGTCGACAGCGACGGCGAAATCACATTCTCGGCAAACGCGTCGAGATCAGTCAGCGGAATTGTGTCGCTGACCAGCGACATCAGCAGGATCGGCGCATCGGCTGGATTGACCTTGCGGTAGCTCGGCGGGCTGGTCATCTCCGGCGGCAATTGTCGTTGCGTGCGTGCGATCGCTGCCTGCACGTCGGCGGCGGCTGCATCGATGTCGCGGTTGAGCACGAACTGAATGGCGATCGAGGTCGAGCCGAGCGAGTTGGTCGTCGAGATCGAATCGATGCCTGCGATAGTGGCAAACTGCTTGATCAGAGGCGTTGCCACCGAGGTCGCCATGGTTTCCGGCGAAGCCCCGGGCAGCGAGGCCGAGACGTTGACAACCGGAAATTCGGCGCTTGGCAGCGCCGCGACCGGCAGGAATTTGTAAGCAAATAGCCCGCCCAGAACCAGGGCGAACGACATGAGCAACGTGGCGACGGGCCTGCGGATGCAGAATTCGGAAATCATGGCTGTGTTCCGCCCGTCCGGTCAGCCTCGGCAACCTTCGGAGCCGCCTGATCGCCGGTGCCGGTCGAAGCCTTGCCTTCGCGCACCGCCGCGCCGTTCTTCAGTTTGGTCTGACCCTCGACGACGACACGCTCGCCGCTTTTCAATCCTTGGCTGATTGCGGTGTTGGTGCCTTCTGTCAGCGCGACCTGCACGGGCCGCATTTCAACGGTGTTGTCCGGCTTGATCACATAGACGAACGGGCCCTTCTGGCTGGGCTGGACGGCGACCGTCGGAACGGACGTCATTTGTGGCATGATGCCGGCATCGAGCACGACGTTGACGTATTGGCCCGGCCATAGCGAAAGATCGGCGTTGGGCACACTGGCCCGCGTTGCGATCGTGCCGGACGCCGTGTCTACGCTGGAATCGACGAAATCCAGCGTTCCCTTGCCGATCGGCTTCGGGTCGCCGTCCTTGGTCAGCGTCACCGCACCTTGCTGCGGCGCTGCCAGCGCCTTGTGCAGCAAGGCAAGATCGCTTTCGGGGAGATTGAAGTTCACCTGCAGCGGGTCGACCTGCGTGATCGTCACCAGTGGAGTCGACGTGCTGCTGCCGTTGCTGGTGGTGACGAGATCGCCGACGGCGACGTTGACTGCGCCAAGCCTGCCGGAGATCGGCGCCCTGATCGTGGCGAAGCCAAGCTGGATTTGGTCTGCATCGATCGTTGCCTTGTCGGCGTCGACGGTGGCCGCGGCGGATTTCTGCGCCGCGACGGCCTGATCGTAGGTCTGCTGTGTTCCGGCCTGCCTGGCGACGAGATTTTTGGCGCGCTGAAGATCGGCCGTGGCGCTGGCAAGCAGCGCCTGGTCTTTCGCGAGCGTCGCCTGATCGCGTGCCAGTTGTGCCTTCAACGAGCGATCGTCCAGCGAGAACAGAAGGTCGCCGGCCTTCACCATCTGTCCGTCCTTGACCGCGATTGCGACGATCTGACTCGATATCCGCGCGTTGATGCTGACCACGGCAGGAGAGGACACAAAGCCGATGGCATAGCGCCGGACCGGGAAATCGGCCGTCGTAGCCGTGGCGGCAACCACCGAAGTCGTACGCGCGGCATTTGCTGCTGCAGCGGGCTTGTCCGCCGTCGCCGTCTGATTCGCCGACAGCATCTGCTGAAGACCGCTCATTGCGCTGGGCGAAAGATAGAGCCACGCCGCGGCAACGCAGGCTGCAGCGATCACCGCTAATACGATCTTTCCGCGCATCGACAAAAGGCCTTCTCAACGCGACACGCCGATTTCCGCTGGTCGCACTCTAGCTCAACTCGCAGCCTCTTGCCGCGATTTTGCCAGATAATAGAGGATGCCGAAGGCGAAAAAGGGCCAAAACCCGTCATTACGAAGATTTAATGTGCAGTGCACAATAGAACGGCAGCTAACGCAGCATCGGCCACAGCGTCGCCGCAAGCATCACGCCCATGGCGATGTTGAACCATTTGAGCCGCACCGCATCCGCCAGAAAACCGCGCAGCGCCATGCCGAAACCGGCCCAGGTCGAAATGCTCGGCAGCATAACGACGGCGAACGCGGCCGCGATCAGCACCACCGACACAAACCGGCGTTCCGGGTTCGTATAGACGGCCATGGCTGTAATCGCCATCACCCAGGCTTTGGGATTGACCCACTGGAAAGCCGCAGCCTCGATGAACCGCATCGGCTGGCCCTTCGCCTCGCCTTCGCCGCCGAGCGAGCGCGACATGGCGATCTTCCAGGCGAGATAAAGCAAGTAGAGGCCGCCGGCGATCTTCAACCCGGTATGCAGGACCGGAAAGGCCGTCAACACGGCGCCAAGCCCGAAGCCTACGGCAAGCAACAGCACGAGGAAGCCGAAGCCGATGCCGAGCATGTGTGGCACGGTTTTGACCAAGCCGAAATTCACGCCCGAGGCCAAAAGCATGAAATTGTTCGGACCCGGCGTGATCGAGGTCACGAAGGCATAAACCAGCAGAGCAAGGAATGCATCGAAGGTCATGGAGGATCGCAATGATCAATAATACTGAAATACTGACTTAAATCGATGAAGTGCTGAGTGCAAATGCAATTCGTTGGTCCACGCGCCCTAAGCGTTCCTTCATTTCTTAGGCCAATATCCGCTGAGAACATCTATCTGCGGTAGGCTGCACCGACCATAGATCTGAATCCGGGGCAGTTTCGCGCTGACGGCGCACGCGTCGCAGCCCTTTGCGTCTCGGCGTATTCTCCGGAATCTTGACGCTGTGCGCCAGACCCAGGATCGCCAGAACCTGAATGAATAGCCAGCCGAGATCGATCTGTCCGTGTTCCAGACCAAGCCGTGCAGACTCGGGAAACGCGTGATGGTTGCCGTGGAAACTCTCGCCGAACGTTACCAGCCCGAAACGCGGCAAATTGTATCCTTGCACGGCAACGTCGTCGACGCGCCATCCTTGCTCCCTATCTCGGTGCGCAAAATGCCCAACCAACCAATGCCCGGTAAGCGACACTGAAACGCGCACCGCGATTCCCCATACCACCCAATCCCAGCCGCCAAGCGCGAAAAAGAGGATCGCCCAGGGCAGTTGTTGCAGCATCCAGGTGCGTTCGACGAACTTGTAGAACAGGTCATTCCTGATCGAGGGTTCGATGACGAAGGTGGGTGGATTGCGCAAAGCGACCGCGCAATGCATCTGCCAGAAGGCATCGGTGAAAAATGGCCGACGATGGGCATGGAGATCGTGACATGCGGTCTGGCGCTGAGCCCAGTCACGAATATCGTGAGCATAGATCATCCCAAAAGGACCGGCCATGCCGACGAGCACGCCAAGGTAGACCAGCGCATGCTCGACCCAGATATGAACCTTGAACGAACGGTGGATGAGCAGACGGTGCATCCCCACCGAGTGTCCGGCGCAGATTGTCGCCGCCGTTGTCGCAACGAATAAGGCGAAGGCACTCCAGCTAAATGTCATCGGTCCCAACACAATGGCGGCGATCGTCATCGCCCCGACCCAGATCGACTTTGCCGGCACCCACACGACTTTGCCGTCTTCGGCGTCACTGTCCTGTTGGGAAATCATTCTGCCCGTGGATATGGTTTTCATCGGTACCCCTCCTCCTGCATGAACATTTCCGGACCACAGCCTTGCCTTCTGGCGCGTCTTCCGTTACTTAGGCAGTAAGCTAATCGTCTACTACTACGAATTAGGTATTTAGGCAATAGTCTAAATGAAAATAAGAAAAGCGGACCGAGGCGCAGCCAACGCCTCGGCATCACAAGGTGGCAGACAGTGATCGAAGATGCAGAGCACGCAGCGGATGCCGAAACGGCTGCTCACGCAAATGGCGCGATACAGCGCGTGTTTGAAGCGCTATCTTCAGCGCCCCGGCGCAAGATCCTCGCCTATCTTGCGCACTCTTCCCTAACGGCGGGCGAGATCGCGGCGCGCTTCGAGATGTCGAAGCCGTCGATCTCGCAGCATTTGAGCATTCTGGAGACGGCCGGGCTCATCGCCAAGGAGCGGCACGGACAGTTCATCCACTATTCTCTGGTCCAGAACAATCTTGTGAACACGCTGAATGGATTTGTTCAGGATGTCTGCCCGGTATCGCGCCCTATCAAGAGAGAAAGCAAAGAACTTGGTCGAGGCGAGGCAGCGCAAAGATCGCACTTGCGCAAATCTGAAAAGCCCTAGCGGCTTTGCATCGTTTTCATGAGCGCCTTGGCGTATCGTCAGGCGTCAAATTCCACAGCGATCTCGCAAGACTTTTTGTAGGCGGCCATCGCCTCGGCTTCGTCCACAGAGACGCCTTCACCATGCTGAAGGGCGCTGCCATACATGGTGCAACCCCAGGCATCGCCCTCATTGCAGCTCAGCTTGAATGTGCGATAAGGGCAAGATTCATTGGCACTACCGGCGGCAAGCAGTTTGTTTAGCCCAAGCCGACCCAAGAGAATTCCCGCGCCGCGATTTGTGCAGCCGCCGATACTGCCAGTAGCGCAGGCCTGGGCGAACATCTCCTCGGTCCATTGCTTGTCTTCTGGCGAGTGCTCCTGGATGACCCTGGCCGTCTCGAAACAGGCTTCGCCCCTGCGTCCGTCGAAACACCGCTTGGCACAGGCCAAGACGTCTTTCTCACAACCTTGGTAATCTATTCCCGGCGTGGAAAAGAGCGCGTCATCGACGCCCGACGCCCTGCGCCAAATATCGGCCGGGCATTGTTGGAAATAGTAGCTCGGTGTGCCCCTGCGGTCGATTTCTTCAAACAATTTCGGCAGCACTGACTTGTCGAATACCGGCTCCTGGCTGGCCGCCGCCGTCGTGACCGCAAGAACGATTGCGCCGGCGCCTGCTAGAATTGCCGCCGCGAGCATTATGATCACATCCCTTGCGGGCCGCGGTTCATCGCCGCCACTCCGGTACGGCAGATTTCAACTAGCCCGAGCGGTTTCATGATGGCGATGAACTGATCGAGCTTGGAGCCCTTGCCGGTGATCTCGAAGATGAAATGCTCGGTGTTGGCATCGATGACGCTGGCGCGGAATGCATCGGCGAGCCGGAGCGCCTCGACGCGGGCTTCGCCGGTGCCGGCGACCTTGACCAGCGCGAGTTCCCGCTCCAATGGCCGCTCCTGTCCGAATTCCTGCGACCGCACGGTGAGATCGACGACGCGGTGCACCGGCACGATGCGCTCGAGCTGGTGCTTGATCTGCTCCAGCACGTGCGGCGTGCCGCGCGTCACGATGGTGATGCGCGACAGGTGCTTTTCGTGCTCGGTTTCCGAGACCGTCAGGCTCTCGATGTTGTAGCCACGTCCGGAAAACAGGCCGATGACCCGCGCAAGCACGCCCGGCTCGTTGTCGACCAGGACCGAAAGCGTGTGGTTCTCTGGTTTTTCCGTCTCCTTGGCGATAAAATAGGCGGAGCCGGTCGGTTGCAACTGTGCGTTCATGACATGGATCTCGATTTCAAACTTTTGCGCTAATCTGCTGTTTCCGCACAGCTTCCTCGAACCAGGCTACACCAGTTCCCTGCCCTTGGCGTCGATCGCGTTGGCTACAGCTTCGTCGGTCGCCTCGTCAGGCAACAGCATCTCGTTATGCGCCTTGCCCGACGGAATCATCGGGAAGCAGTTGGCGAGCGTCGCCACGCGGCAGTCGAACAGGACGGGCTTCTTGACCCCGATCATCTCCTTGATAGCGTCATCGAGCTCGTCCGGCTTGTCGCAGCGAATGCCGTGGCCGCCATAGGCTTCGGCGAGCTTGACGAAATCCGGCATCGCCTCGGTGTAGGAGTGCGACAGCCGGTTGCCGTGCAGCAGCTGCTGCCACTGCCGCACCATGCCCATATATTGGTTGTTGAGGATGAAGATCTTGATCGGCGCCTCGTGCTGCACCGCCGCGCTCATTTCCTGCATCGTCATCTGCACCGAGGCGTCGCCGGCGATATCGATGACCAGCGCATCCGGGTGCGCGATCTGCACGCCGAGCGCGGCCGGCAGGCCGTAGCCCATCGTGCCCAGTCCGCCGGAGGTCATCCAGCGGTTCGGCTTCTCGAAATGATAGTGCTGTGCCGCCCACATCTGATGCTGGCCGACCTCGGTGGTGATGTAGGTGTCGAGGTCCTTGGTCAGCGCATAGAGCCGCTGGACGGCATATTGCGGCATGATCACCTCGTGGTTCATCTTGTAGGCGAGCGAATCGCGCGCGCGCCATTTGGCAATCTGCTCCCACCACGGGTGAAGCGCTTTCTTGTCGGCCTTGGCGGTTGCCCGCCACAGCCGCACCAGATCCTCCAGCACACGCCCGACATCGCCGATGATCGGCACGTCGGTGTGGACGTTCTTGTTGATCGACGACGGGTCGATGTCGATGTGGATCTTCTTCGAATTCGGCGAGAACGCGGTGAGCCGCCCGGTGATGCGGTCGTCGAAGCGCGCGCCGATGCAGAGCATGACGTCGCAATCGTGCATCGCCATGTTCGCTTCATACGTGCCGTGCATACCGAGCATGCCCATCCAGTTCTTGCCCGACGCCGGATAGGCGCCGAGGCCCATCAGCGTCGAGGTGATGGGAAAGCCGGTGAGGTCGACCAGCTCGCGCAGCAGATGGCTCGCCTCCGGGCCGGAATTGATGACGCCGCCGCCCGAATAGATGATCGGCTTCCTGGCGCCGGCCATCAGCTCGACCGCCGCCTTGATCTTTTCCAGATCGCCCTGGACCTTCGGTTGGTAGCTGGTGCGCGGCGCCGTCTGCGGCGGGACATAGATACCCTTGGCGAACTGCACGTCCTTCGGAATGTCGACGACGACCGGACCGGGGCGCCCTGTGGTTGCCACATGGAAGGCCTCGTGGATCGTTGCCGCGAGCTCGTTGACGTCCTTCACCAGCCAGTTGTGCTTGGTGCAGGGCCGCGTGATGCCGACCGTGTCGCACTCCTGGAACGCATCCGAGCCGATCAGCGAAGTCGGCACCTGGCCGGTCAGGCAGACCAGCGGGATCGAATCCATCAGCGCGTCCTGCAATGGCGTCACCGCATTGGTGGCGCCCGGCCCTGAGGTCACCAGCATGACGCCGGCCTTGCCGGTCGAGCGCGCATAGCCTTCCGCCGCATGGCCCGCGCCCTGCTCATGGCGGACGAGGATGTGCTCGACCTCGTCCTGCTGGAAGATTTCATCGTAGATTGGCAGAACCGCGCCGCCCGGATAGCCGAAAACATGCTTGACGCCGTTGTCCTTCAGCGCCTGCACCACCATTTCGGCGCCAGTCATTTCGCCCCTTGGCATTTCAGTTCTTGGCATCTCGCGCCGCTCATTCTGTCCACTGCTCATCGGTCTGGTCCCGTACTGTTCGCCATCTGGCGATTGCTGGTCGTTTAGTCGTATTTCGGGCAATAAAAAAGGCCCCCGAGGGAGCCTGTGTCTTGCGCATGGGAGGTCACCGCCCGGCGGTTACACCGCCTTGCCCACGCGCTTTCCTACGAGAATGAGTGCCTTTTTCATGGTGGCGGACAATAGAATTGGTTTGACGCCGCTGTCAACGGCGAATGTGCACTTGGCCTGACGTCGGCACATCCGCCCATTGTGCACCCGCGCCGCCTTTCCGCCGCGCGGGTGTTCCGTTTCAGGCGCAGAGCACCACACCCCTCGCCTTGGCCCAGCGCTCGATGATCTTGCGCTCCTCGAGCGAGGCGAGACGATTGCCGAATCCGCGCACCTGCACCGCACGGTTTTGCGGGTCGAGTTCGATCGTCAGCAACCGCTCGATCTTGCCGAGCGCCGAGCGCCGCAGCACCCAGATCGAGGCATTGCCGGCGATGCATTTGGCCGCGTATATCGAGACGCAATGATGCATCGCCCGGCTCTCGGCGACCAGATCCTCAGCTGTCTTCAACTGACGGACGAAGAAACGCTCGCCATGCGCCTTTGCCTCCTTGGTCGACGGCTGCCAGTCCCAGTCGTCCAGGCACGAGCCGTCCCAGGCGCGACCCTGCGACTGCGTCCCGGCAGTACGCGTGGCCCGCCCGGCAGCGCGGCGGCGCATTGCCTCGATGCGTTCGATCGCGGCAATGTCTCGATGCCATTCCAGCATCTGCCGACGCAGCGAGGCAAGCGTGCGACCCTTCAGGCTGTACGCGGCATCGCGCTGGTGCACGGCGCCGATATAGTCGCATAGATCGTCGATCTCCTCCTTCGACGCGGGTTGCCCGCAGAAGAACCGTGTCACCTCGCGCCAGAAGGCCAGATCGTTACGTGGCGTGCGCGCGATTTTCGACTTGGCAAGTCGGGCCGCCAACCCGGAATCATCCGTGTAAGACCGGGCGATCGCCACCCAAAACGCCTCGTCGAACCTGAAATCGCCGGGCAAGTTCAAGAAGCAATGCACCTCCTTGCGAGACAGCCACGCACAGGCGCCCGCCTTGTAGAACGAGTCACCACGCGCCACTGCGATATACCAAGCCTTGCGAAGCGCAATCTGGAGGGCATTCAACCCCGAGCTGTCCAGCCAGATCCCCTCGAGCGCGGCTGTAACCGGGTAGCGCGCATAGAGATGACGCGCCGCGGCCAGCCGCAGCCGCGCGGGGTCGCGCGTCTTCAGCTTTGGACGCCACAGCGCGCCGTCGCGGATCGCCATGCCGGCAAACCCCCGACGTGCCTCGTCGAGCGCCCGCTCGAAATCCGGAGCGGGACGCGGGACGGGAAAAACCCGCCGCAGCGTTACGGCATATGCTTCAATGCGTTCGCGCTCGGCATCCTGCCTGCGCTGGATCATGGACTTTGCCATGGCCGTTCTTCCTGATTGGAACCCTGTCGGCCGCACGCAATTCCAGCGTCGGCACGGAATGTGTCGATCTGGATCGCCGGGTCATTGACAGGTCTCCTTTCAGGACGGATCAGAATGGGCGGCTTCTCTAAGCTCGCCGCCAATTTGACGCAAGAGCTATTCTTTCCATGCCCGCGATGGTCTGACGGTGTTGCAAAGGTGCATCGTTGTCGCCATCACCGTGTCCGGCCGACGCGTTTCCAGTAGATGAGGGTGCCTGTCAGCCCGCCATGCGGCTTCAGCGCATAATCCGGTATTTCGCCGGCCAGCGTGAAGCCGAGCTTTTCATAGAGGCCGGAAGCCCCCTCCTCTTTTGCCGTGTCGAGGACCAACAGCGTGCGGCCTTTCTCCACGGCAACGGCTTCCGCCGCCTCCATCAGGCGGGTTGCGATGCCCTTGCCGCGATAATCGAGGCGGGTCATCAGCTTGGCGATCTCGGCCCGGTGCGGCTGGTTGGGAGGGCAGTCGAGCAGCAAGGTGACGGTGCCGACCAGAGCCTCGCCGTTCCAGGCCCCAAGCACCGCCCTTTCGCCTCTGGCGGCCGCATGAAGCGACCTGTTCCAGAAGGCCGCGGCCATCTCCGGCGCCAGCGGATGCATGAAGCTGACCGAGCCGCCGGCAGCGACTGTCCCGATCAGCAGATCCGCCAGCATTTTTTGCGTTCCGTCAGTACTGGTGAGTGGCCTGATTTCGATCGAACTCATGTGGTTCCCCTGCGCCGTCCGTCAATCGAAATGACTGGTCCGCTTCCGCTTCCTGGCCCGCCGGATTTCCGCGATGCGATCGGCGTCTTCCTCTTGCAGATGTCGCCCGCGTTCCAGCAGTTCGAGCGTGTATTCCTCATAGGTCAGGCCCAGCCGCTCGGCCTTGTCCAGCCGCATCAGCATGATCTCGCGGCTCGGCGCTTTCCACGCCTGGGCATGGGCGGTCCGCCAGGCAAGAAACACATAGGGCTCACCCTTGCCCCAGGGCGGACCGTTATAGTCGTCGAGCGGCGGACCGCCATTGTCGGAGCGTTTCGGACGGCGCGCCTTCACCTCAGCTCCTGGCCAACGCAACCAGATAGTCGGCGGCGTCCGGCCCCGGAGCGTGAAAGACGCAATCGGATGGCGCGCCGAGCGCCAGGCAGTCGCCGGGTTCGAGCCGGTGAACGATGTCCCCCTCGGTGAATTCCAGCCGCCCGGAGATCAGCCATATCTGTTGCCTAATGAAGGCATAGGACGCCGCCGGGAAACTTACCTTGGCGCCGGCCGGCAACTGGATCCGGATCAGTTCGAGGGGCATGTCGGCGACCGGCGAAAGATGCCGCCGCACATAACCCGTAGCCGGATCGCGCCAGAGCGGCTGGTCACGTTCGCGAAGCAGGCCACCGCCCTGCAATTCCGCCCTTGCGATCAATGTGGACAGCGTCATGCCGAAGGCGGCCGCAATGCGCACAAGGAGTGCCGCCGTCGGGCTGGTCATGCCGCGTTCTACCGTGCTCAGCATGGCTTTCGAAACATCGGACCGCTCCGCCAGCTCTGCCAGGGACCAGCCTCGAGCCACTCTTTCGGCATGTATTCTTCTGCCGATGGTCGAGGAGATGTCGTTCGCTATATCATCCATTAATCCAATATATCGAAATTTTTCTACGGAGCAACGGCCGTTTCATCCATTTTTCGCAAACTCCTTAATGTCCGCTAAACCATCCGGCCTCATCCCACCTTAACCCCGTTCGCCTAGGCTCATCGCTTGGGAAAAGGGATCGGCGTGTCCATGCTCGTTGAACGCGAAGCCTCCATTGGGGAACCGACTTTGCTGGAGCGCCGCAGGGCGGAGCAGAACGACAAGCGCATTCTGGGCAATGTCGTGCAATGCGACGGCGCGCGCGCCACCATCAGCGCCTATGCCGACGATATCGAAGGCACGGTCACCGGCCTGTGGAGCGTCGGCAAGATGATCTCGATCAATCTCGGTACATCACGAACCGTCGGCCTGGTCTATGAAATCGCCAAGTCGGATCGTGCCTGGAGCAGCGAGGGCCAGAATCCGATCGAGGTCAGCATCGAATTGATCGGCGAGGTGCGCGACGGTGCCGGACCCGGCGCGAAGCCGATCTTCGACCGTGGCATCACAACCTACCCGCATATCGGCGCCATTGCCCATCGTATCCGCAGCCGCGACCTGCAGGCCGTCTACGATCTCGCCGGTCGTCATTCGATCACCATCGGCACGCTGTCGCAGGACGAGGCCATCGACGCCAATATCGCCATCGACGATACGCTGGCGCGCCATTTCGCCATTGTCGGCACCACCGGGGTTGGCAAATCGACCGCCGTGTCGCTGCTCTTGCGCAAATCGATCGCCGCCCGGCCCGACCTGCGCGTGCTCATCCTCGATCCACACAACGAGTTCGCCGCGTCGTTGCCCGAATATTGCGTCAGGGTCGATTCGACGACGCTCGACCTGCCCTTCTGGATGTTCAAGCTCGAGGAATTTGCCGAGGTGCTGTTTCGCGGCCGCGAGACGGTCCCGGAAGAGGTCGACGCCTTGCGCGATCTCATCCCCGCGGCCAAGAACCTCTACCGCAATCCGAACTCCGGCAACTATCTACGGCGCAGCACCGATGCGCTGACCGCAGACGCGCCGGTGCCCTATCGCATTGCCGACCTCATCAAGCTGGTCGACGAGCGCATGGGGCTGCTGGAAAGCAAGAACGATCGCCCGACCCTCAGGTCACTGAAGACACGTATCGAATCGGCGGCATCCGATCCGCGCTACCGTTTCATGTTCAACTCGCGCCTGATCGAGGACACCATCCACGAGACGATCGGCAACATCTTCCGCGTGCCGCATCACGGCCGCCCTGTGACCTGCTTCGAAATGGCCGGCATGCCGTCCGAGGTGGTCAATTCCGTATGCTCGGTGCTGGCGCGGCTGGCCTTCGACCTGGCGTTGTGGAGCGAAGGCCGCCTGCGGCTGCTCTTCCTGTGCGAGGAAGCGCATCGCTATATGCCGGCCGATCCGCGCCTCGGTTTCGCGCCGACGCGGCACGCGCTGTCGCGCATCGCCAAGGAAGGCCGCAAATATGGCTGTTATCTCGGCGTCGTCACCCAGCGCCCGGGCGAACTCGACCCGACCATCCTGTCGCAGTGCTCGACGTTCTTTGCCATGCGGCTCGCCAACGAGCAGGACCAGGCGATCATCCGCTCAGCGATCGCCGACTCCTCGGCTTCGACGCTGGCGTTCCTGTCTTCCATGGGCCAGCGCGAGGCCATTGCCTTCGGGGAAGGCGTGGCGACGACGATGCGGATGAAGTTCGAAAAGCTCTCAGAGGATTTGATCCCCGGCACCGCCAAGCGCGCGGACGCCTTGCGGTCCGAAACCGGCGACGAGGTCGACCTCGTGGCGATCGTCGAACGGCTGCGCAACGTGCCGAAATCACAGCAGGCAATGCCTTTCGCGGAAGTCGTCGATCAGGGCCGGCAGGCCGGCGATTCGGACTATCGCAAGCCGTCGGCCGCACGCACCCAGCGGAACGACGATTTCGACTTGCGCTACGGCCTCAAGCCGGCGACCTTCGGCCTGCGTCCCCCAGAATGATTGAGCCGAGCGACTTTTAGGCAGCGCTCGCAGATGTCAAAGCTGAGTTTCGATGGCTGTCTTGTCTATAACTGACCACACCTGGCGAATTTTCCCTCTCTGAAACTCATAAAATACGTTCTCGGCAAACGAAATTCTCTTCCCGCTTACATCGAGCCCAAGGAACGTTCCCCTTGGCGCGCAGTCGAAGCTTAGCCGGCTCGCTACATAAGGCGGATCGGCAACCAATAGCTGAATGTCGAAGTAAAGGTCCGGAATTTCGTCGAAGTCTCTCACCAACATTTCGAGATAGCCGGACAATCCGAGCTTGCGACCGTTGTGGGTCACTTCATCATGAACAAACCGCCCCAGATTTGGCCAATCCTGCTTGTTCAGGCATGCAATATAGCCTCGGTAAAGATCGGAGAGATCGGATTTAGTCACGGCAACACCTCTATTTCCGGCAAGCCCCGCAAAGGCAGCATCTCAGCTTGACTGGGTGACGTCGGTCTGCGTGCACCGGAAACGCAGAAAACGATACCAGACGGCCGGCATCAGGAATTCAATGACGGAATTTCAGGCACACACGCGGTTGCGCCCTTGCCTCTTCGCCTCATAGAGCTGGCGATCGGCGCGGCGATAGAACTCCTCGGCGGTTTCCTTGCGATCCCAGACGGCAAGCCCGACGCTGGTGGTGATTTTCAGTCGGACATTGCCCGTCAGCACCGACATGTTGGCGATCGCCTTGCGGATGCGCTCCGCGAATTTGGATAGCAGCTCGGCGTCCATATTGGGCGTGACCACCGCGAACTCCTCGCCGCCCAGGCGCGCCACCACGTCGTGATAGCGTGTCATGTCCTTGAGACAGTTGGCGACCGCCCGCAACACCTCGTCGCCGACATCGTGACCGTGGCTGTCGTTGACCTGCTTGAAATGGTCGAGGTCGAGGATCATCAGCCCTACTGGTTTCTCGATGCGACGGAACTCTTCGAGATATTCCTTCAGCGCATCGTCGAAATAACGCCGGTTCTGCATGCCGGTGAGGCTGTCGGTGAGCGCCGCATGCTCCAGCGTTTCCGAACGCGCGCTGAGCGAAACGGTCATGGCGCGCAGCTTGCCTTCTTCCGTCGCCTGCTTTCGGATCAGCGGGTAGATGAAGAAAATGCCGAAGAACAGCGCAGTCGCCAGCAGCACGCCCGTCGCAAACAGCAGCTTGTTGAGATAGACGATTTCATCGAGTTCCGAAGGCGTATTGCTAATGTCGGCGGCCAGGGTTTGCAGGAGCCCATAGGCGTAAAGCGTCACCAGGCCGGCGGCCAGGATCACAAAAATAAAGACGAAAAAGGCTGATTCCGCCTTGTGGAAACGCATCTGCTCCCCGTTGGAAAGTTCGTAACGATCTTATGGCATGCGGGAACTTACGGACAGTTAACCTGGACAACTTCAACGCGAAATGTCCCCTCGGTGTCGACTTTTCAGGTTGCGCTCGAATGAGGGAGTGAGAGCATCGAGTCGATCCCCTCACCAGGACGCAATCTCTGCCATTCCGGGCCCAATTGGTGCCTGAACCAGGTCGCCTGCCGTTTGGCATATTGCCGCGTCGCGATTTTCGCGCGCTCGATGGCCTCGGGAAAACTGAAGGCGCCGGCCAGCGCGGCCTGAAGCTCGCGAACACCGATTGCTTTCATCGCCGGCAGGTCGGGATCGAGGCCGAGCGCTGAAAGCTGTTTCACCTCGTCCAGTGCCCCCTTGTCCAGCATGCGGTCGAAGCGAGCATCGATCCGCTCCACCAGCGCCGCTCGCTCCGGCTCGATGACGAAAAAGCGCGCGCTGCTCCTGTCGATCAACGGCCGGCCACGCGCGGCCTGCCAGTCCAGGATGGAACGCCCCGACGCGTCGAGCACCTCCAGCGCCCGCACGATGCGCTGGCCATCCGTCGGCTTAAGCATCATGCCGGCCGCAGAATCCTCGCGCAACAGGATGCGGTGCAATCTCACTGCGCCCTGTTCCTGGAGCTCGTAGCGCCAGCGATCGCGGATCGACTTCGGAATGTCGGGCATCTCCGAGATACCTTCCGTGAGCGCCCGGAAATAAAGCCCGGTACCGCCGACGAAAATCACTGGCCGCTCCGAGAGCGTGCCGTCGTCGATGAGCTTCGTGACATCACGCAACCAGGCGCCGGTGGAATAGGCGGTGGACGGATCGACGTGTCCATAAAGAAAGTGGGGGACGCGGGCGAGTTCGGCAGGACCAGGCCGCGCCGTCAGCACGTCGAGCACCGAATAGCCTTGCATAGAATCGGTGTTGACGATGACACCGCCATTGCGCTCGGCGAGGTCGAGTGCGAGCGCCGACTTGCCGCTGGCGGTCGGCCCGGCTATCAGGATCGCGTTCTTCACGCGGCCTTCGCCCGCCTGTCCGCTGGAATTTTCGATGCCGCTGATCGCCACGCTTCTATCCCATCCCGCCGGCCGCGCATTGACGCCGACGCTAGCGAATATGGCCTCGCGGTCGGTCGGCGCAAGCGCTGTTCGCTGGCTGGCCGAAGGCATCGCCTGCGAACTCGACTTGCCGGAGACCGCCGACGCTTCCGAAATAACGGCGCGCCTGCAGGCCGCGCTTGCTTCCGAACCGATCGACGTGGCCGTCCAGCCGGCTGAGAACAGGCGCAAGAAGATCCTGATCGCCGACATGGATTCGACGATGATCGACCAGGAATGCATCGACGAGCTTGCCGACGAGATCGGCGTCAAGGATCGGGTCGCCGCCATCACGGCGCTATCCATGAACGGCGAGATCGCATTCGAGCCGGCCTTGCGCGAGCGTGTGGCGCTGCTCAAGGGTCTCGATGCCGCAATCATCGACCGCATCATCGACAATCGCCTGACGCT
Organism: Mesorhizobium sp. M0678; assembly: GCF_040320505.1. NCBI lineage: Bacteria > Pseudomonadati > Pseudomonadota > Alphaproteobacteria > Hyphomicrobiales > Phyllobacteriaceae > Mesorhizobium > Mesorhizobium sp. M0678. Next base: position 96,137 of record NZ_JAMYPT010000008.1, read on the forward strand.
AGCCTCCGGCGGCCGCACGCTCGTCCAGACAATGGCGGCCAATGGCGCCTGGACGGCGCTGATCTCCGGTGGTTTCGACATCTTCACCACCCGCATCGCAGCATTGCTCGGCTTTCACGAAAATCGCGCCAACCGCCTGATCGAGCAGGATCGCCGCTTCACCGGCTTGGTCGCCGAACCGATCCTCGGCCGCGCCGCCAAGGCCGAAGCCCTTATCGAGATTTCCGCCCGCCTCGGCCTGACGCCTGCCGATGCCATTGCCGTCGGCGACGGCGCCAACGATCTCGACATGATCCGTCTTGCCGGCATCGGCGTCGCCTTGCATGCCAAGCCGGCCGTGGCAGCCGAGGCAAAGATCCGCATCGACCACGGCGACCTCACCGCCTTGCTTTATCTGCAGGGTTATCGCCGGGAGGAATTTGTCGAATGACGCCGATCCGCACCGAGCGCCTGATCCTGCGCAACTGGGGAGATCGTGACCGCGAGCTCTTCCATCGCATCAATTCCGACGAGCGCGTCATGGAATTCTTTCCGTTTCGGCGTGACCGTGCCCAGTCGGACGCCAAGATGGAGGAGTTGCGCGCGGCTATCGATCGCGACGGCTTCGGCTTCGCGGCCGCTGAGATCGCAGCCACAGGTGAATGCATCGGCTTCGTCGGCATAACCCGAACCGATCATTTGCCATTCCTGCCGCGCGGCACGATCGAGATCGGCTGGCGGCTGGCACCCGAATTCTGGGGCCGCGGCTATGTCACCGAAGCAGCCGAAGCCTGGCTCACCCATGGCTTTGAAAGACTTGGCCTCGACGAAATCGTGTCCTTCGCAGTCAAGGATAACAGCCGGTCCACTGCCGTCATGGAGCGCCTGGGCATGATCGCCGACCCGGCCTCCGACTTCGACCATCCCGGTGTTCCGGACAGCCACACCGCACTCAGGCGACATGTTTTCTACAGGCTGCCGCGCACAGACTGGCAGGCAAGAAAAAGGGCGGCCCGCTAGCCGCCCTTTTTCGTTTCAAGATCAGAGTGTTGCAGGCTCTTCCGGACTCAATCCATCCGGATTGTCACAAACCGCAGCTCGCCGGTCTTCGACGCCAGCATCAAAAGCGCGTTCTTGCGCCCCTGCTCCTTCAGCGCGCCGATCCGGTCCATGACGTCCTTGGGCGTTGCGACCGATTCCTGCGCGATCTCGGTGATCACCTCGCCCGGCTGGATACCGCGTTCGGCTGCCGCCGAATCCTTGGCGACGTCCGTCACGACGACGCCGGAGACATCGGTGGCGATGCCGAATTTCGTGCGCGTCTCCTCATTGAGCTCGCCGATCGTCATGCCGAGCACGGCAGCCGTCGAAACCGCAGGCGCCTTGTCGGCATCGTCCTGGTCGGTGTTGCCGTTTTCACCGCCGCTGGCAAGCTTTTCGCCGTCCTCGAGCCGGCCGAGCGTCACCTTGACGGTCTGCTCGACCCCTTTGCGCACGATGATCACGTCGACCGCCTTGCCGACCGGGCTCTCCGCCACGACGCGCGGCAGGTCGCGCATTTCATGGATGTCCTTGCCGTCGAATTTGATGATGACGTCGCCGGCCTGGATTGTGCCGTTGTCGACCGGCCCGCCCTTGATGACGCCGGCGACCAGCGCGCCCTTGGCGGTCGCCATGCCCAGGCTTTCGGCAATGTCGTCGGTCACCGGCTGGATGCGCACGCCGAGCCAGCCGCGCCGCGTCTCGCCGAACTGGCGAAGCTGGTCGACGACGCCCGAGGCAAGCTGCGACGGGATCGAGAAGCCGATGCCGATCGAGCCGCCCGATGGCGAGATGATTGCCGTGTTGATGCCGATGACCTCGCCGCTGCTGTTGAACAGCGGTCCGCCGGAATTGCCGCGGTTGATCGCGGCATCGGTCTGGATGAAGTCGTCATACGGGCCGGAATTGATGTCGCGATTGCGTGCCGAGACGATGCCGACTGTCACCGTGCCGCCGAGACCGAACGGATTGCCGATCGCCATCACCCAGTCGCCGACACGCATCGTGTTGGAATCGCCGAACTTCACCGCTGTCAGCTTGTGCCCTTTCGGATCGACCTTCAGCACCGCGACGTCGGTCTTGGTGTCGGTGCCGACCAGCGTCGCCTTGAGCGTCACCCCATCGGAGAAATTCACCTCGATGTCGTCGGCATCGGCAATGACGTGGTTGTTGGTCACCACGATGCCCTGCTCGGCGTCGACCACGAAGCCGGAGCCCAGCGACTGCACCTTTTGCCCGCCGCCGCCCTTGTCGCCGCCACGGTTCTTGAAGAAATCGTCGAAGAAGTCCTGGAAGGGCGAGCCTTCCGGCAGCTGCGGCATCGGCACTGCGCCCGGCCCCTCAGTGCCTTTAACAGTCTGCGACGTCGAGATGTTGACCACGGCGCCAAGCAGGCCGGCGGCGAGATCGGCAACCGAGGGCGGCCCGTCGGCTGCCATCGTCGGCGCCACGAACGACGGAACGGCAACGGCGCCGACCAGAAGCGCAGCGGCCCCGGCGATGAACGTCCGCCTCGCTGCACGCAGAAGGGTGGTGGATGTCATCGAAAGGCCTCCGGGTGTTCTGAAAAAAACCGCTTCGGCAAAAATGCCGGTCCGCGTCATGTTGGCAAGAAATAAGGCACGTTTGCGGCTATGGCTACCGCCAGAGAATAAATCCTCTGTTACGCCGGCTATCCCTGCACCGGCCCTACTGGCCGGTGCTTGGCTGCGCTGCCGGTGGGGCGGGAGCGGCAGGTGCTGGCGCTGGTGCCGCCGGTGCCACAGGCGTTTCCTTGCTGTCCGGGTCGCGGAAGAAGCGGAAGAACTCGGAATTCGGCGACAGCACCATCGTCGTTCCGGCGCTGTTCAGCGCCGTGCCATAGGCATTCATCGACCGATAGAAATCGAAGAAGGCCGGATCGCGCTGATAGGCCCCGGCAAACGTGGCACTGCGCTGGGCTTCACCTTCACCGCGCAGGATTTCAGACTCTTTTTGCGCTTCGGCGACGATTTCGACCACTTCGCGGTCGGCGCGAGCCCTGATCCGCTGCGCTGCCTCATTGCCTCGCGCCCTCAGCCGCTCGGCTTCGGCGAGACGTTCGGCCTTCATGCGATCGAAGGTCTGCTGCGAGACTTCGGCCGTGAGATCGGTGCGGCGGATGCGGACATCCTCGATCTGCAGGCCAAGCGAGGTGGCATCGGGCCTCAGCTGATCGCGCACCTCGCGCATCATCACCGCGCGCTCTTCCGAGAGCGCCGCCTCGAAGTCTCGCAGGCCATAGACGCGGCGCAAGGCGGCGTCGAGACGCGTCCTCAGCCGGGCCTCGGCCAGTTCGATCTGGCCGGACACCGCGGCGCGGAACACGCGCGGATCCGAGATACGATAGGCGATAAAGGCATCGACCTCATAGAATTTGCCGCCCGAAACCTGGACACGGATGTTGTCGAGGTCGAAGCGCAGGACCCTGTTTTCGATCAGCTGCACGGTGTCGGCATCGAAGAAGGAGAATGGCGCCTTGAAATAGATGCCCGGCTGGTTCTTGACGTCGACGATTTCGCCGAACCTGAGCACCAGCGCCTGCTGGCGCGCATTGACGACGAAGACCGACGAGTAGAGCAGGAACAGGATGACCGCGGCGATGACCGCAATGACGGGAAGACGGTTGGCCATCACTGGTTTCCTCCGGTGGCCGGTGTCGGCGCCTTCTGCTGCAATGCCGGCAGCGGCAGGTAGGGAACGACCCCTTGCCCGTTGCCTTGCTCGACGATGACCTTGCTCGAATCCTTCAGCACCCTCTCCATCGTTTCCAGGTAGAGTCGCTTGCGCGTCACCTCCGGCGCCTTGGCATATTCGTCATAAACCGAGATGAAGCGCTGCGCCTCGCCTTCGGCCTCCTGCACGACCCGGTTTTTGTAGGCGGCCGCGTCTTCGCGGATCTGTGCGGCCGCACCGCGTGCCTGGCCGAGCTTCTGATTGGAATACTGATTGGCCTGCTCGACGAACTTGTCCTCGTCCTGCTCGGCGCGCTGCACCTCGTCGAACGCGTCTGCCACCTCGCGCGGTGGCGCGGCGTCCTCGATCGAAATGGCGTTGACGTTGAGGCCGGCCTTGTAACCGTCCAGCGTCGTCTGGATGATCTCACGCACCGACGCCGCGATGCCTTGCCGGTCGTCGCGGAAAATGTCTTGCGCCGGGCGCCGGCCGACCGCTTCGCGCATCGCGCTTTCGGCGACCTGCTGCAGCATGCCGTCCGGGTCGGACACGTCGAACAGATAGGCCTTAGGGTCGGAGACCTGATAGGCCACAGAGAACTGCACATTGACGATGTTCTGGTCGCCGGAAAGCATCAGGCCATTGCCGCTGGAACTGCCGCCGCCGATACTGACAAGCTGCTCGGCGATGTTGGCGGTCTCGACCGTTTCGATGGGCCACCAATGGAAATGCAGGCCAGGCTGCGACAGCTCCGCCTTCGGCTTGCCGAACCTGAGTTCCACCGCAACTTCGTCGGGCTGCACGGTGTAGACCGCCTTGAACGCCCATAGCACCACCAGCGCCGCGGCAATCAGCCCGAACACGGCAGGGCTCGCGCCACCGCCGCCCGGCAGCGCGCGCCGCAACCTGTCCTGCCCGCGCCGGATGATATCCTCGAGATCGGGAGGCGAGCCCTGCGGGCCGCTGGGTCCTTTTGGTCCCTGACCCCAAGGCCCCTGATTGTTGCCGCCGCCCCACGGGCCGCCGCCGCCGCTCTTGTCGTTCCAGGGCATAAATGTCCTTTCGCTTGGAATTCCCTCAAGCGCCGGCTCACCGGCGCAAAATCCAATATTATTATTCTATAGGGATGCAGCGGCACGCTTTCAACGCGATCGGCTGCCGCCACTGTCCGCCTTTTGGGTCCATCTAGACCTGTCGCGACCCCTTTGTCGCCTTCAATGCACGTCGCGGCGCCGCTCGTAAACCGAATAGCGTGTCGCATGGCTGTCCTTTTCGCCAGCCTCCACCTCCTGCGAGCGGACGATCCGCCACAGCGCCGGATCGATCGGCGGGAAATGGGCATCGCCGTCGACCGCGGCCAGAACATGGGTCACGTGCAGCCGATCGGCCAACGGCAGCGCCTGAGCGTAGATCTCGCCGCCGCCGATGACGCAGATCTCGTCGGCGCCGGCCATGCAGCGCCCGCGCACCGTCGCCAGCGCGATTGCGTCCTCGATTGAGTGCGCGACTTCGACGCCCTCGGCGCGCCATGCCCTGTCTCGTGTCACCACGATGTTGAGCCTGCCCGGCAATGGGCGGCCGATGCCTTCATAGGTCTTGCGGCCCATGATGATGGGCTTGCCCATCGTATCGGCTTTGAACCGCTTGAGATCGGTGGACAGCCGCCAGGGCAACCCACCCTCGCGCCCGATCACGCCGTTCTCGGCGATGGCGACATAAATCGCGAGGTCCATCAGCCGCCGTTTCCGCCATCGGATGGCTCCAGCAGCAATATGTCGATGTCGTGCTCGGGGTAGAAGTTCTGCGCCTTCATCTCGAACGTCGTCGGTCCGATCTTCCTGACGTTTTCGCCGCAAAACGAGACCAGGTTCTTCGGATCGCCCTTGTCGACGGTCAGCTTGAACGTGCCGATGTTTCCCGACGCCCAGTTGCCGCCCGTTGTCAGGATATAGGCGATGCGGTTCTCGAAATATTTCGGGTAGCCGTCGGGATCGTCCTTGGCTGCCTTGCGCACGGCATTCTCGAAGGCATCGTCCATGCAGTAGCGTGTCTTGTAGGCGGCATACTGACCCTGGAACTGGCCGTCATAGAAGAAGCTGACCGAGGAGGTGCCGCCGACGCTCGGCTTGTAGCGATGCGAGACATGGACCGCCTTGTTGGCCGGAAAGGTCGAGCGCCACCAATAGGTCGAGCGCAATTGCCAGAACGGCGTATAGACGGTCTTCATGCCCGAACCGTCGTCGGCAGTGTCCTCGATGATGATGCCGCGGTTGACCCAGTCGTCGGCGACCGCTTGCGGCAGCTTTGCCAGCGCTGCCTTGGCCGCATCGCCGAACGGATAGAACGGCACGCCCAGCGCCTTCAGGTCAGCGCCGATGTCGATGCCGAGCGCGAACACCTTCTGCTCGAGCTGCGGCTTTGCCGGCACCCCGTCGATCGTCACTTCGAAGCCGAGGAAATTGTCGCTCTGCGCCTCCGGAATCGCCGGTATTTCTTCGGGGTCGCCTTCGATGTCGGGCATCGGAAAGGCGACGATCGCATCGACATCCTTGTCGGTGTTGTTGCGGAAGACGTAATCGACCATCACTTTTTCCGGCGAGATGTAGAGATCCTCGCTTTCCATCGCCACCGCATCGCTGCGCGAAAGGATCAGCCCACCGGTGCCGAGTTCGGCGACCGAATCATTGGCGAGCGCAGGCGTAGCTGAGAGCGCCAAGGCTGCGGTCAGGACGTAACGGAACATGGAAACTCCCCCGGCGAGAATGCCGACATGACTCTAGCTGTTCAATGTGGCGTTTCAAAGCCTTTCGGCAAATGCGCCGGCGCCTGCCGGCATGTCGTGCCGGTCTAGACACGCCGGTCCCGATCGGGCAGGAGTTCGCCCATGCGCAAGCTTCTCGTCATCGGCATCGGCGCCGGCAATCCGGAGCACATGACGGTCCAGGCCATTAACGGTCTCAATCGGGCCGACGTGCTGTTCATTCCCGACAAGGGCGCCAAGAAGAACGGTCTCGCCGAATTGCGCCGCCAGATCTGCGACCGCTTCGTCATTAATCCGAACTCGCGCCGTGTCGAATTCGAGGTGCCGGTGCGCGCCGAGCCGGCGCCTTCCTACCGCTCGACCGTCGACGACTGGCACGAGGCGATCGCCGCGATCTACGAAGGCCTGATCCGCGACGAACTCACTGAAGATGGCTGCGGCGCCTTCCTGATCTGGGGCGATCCGTCGCTCTACGACAGTGCGCTGCGCATCCTCGAGCGCGTGCGCCTCAGAGGCAATGTAGCGTTCGAGCTGGAGGTCATCCCTGGCATCACCGCCATCCAGGCACTCGCAGCCAGCCACAAAATGGCATTGAACCGGATCGGCGACGCCATTTTGATCACCACCGGCCGCCGGCTCGCCGAGGAAGGTCTGCCCGAAAACGCCGGCAGCACCATCGTCATGCTGGACGGCAAATGCGCCTTCAACACGCTGGACGACAACGACGTCACCGTCCACTGGGGCGCCTATCTCGGGACGCCCGACGAGATCGTCATCTCGGGCCGGATTGGCGACGTCGGCGACAAGATCGTGAGCACCCGTGAGCAGGCCCGCCGGAAAAAAGGCTGGATCATGGACACCTATCTGCTGCGCAAGCCGGGCGAGCCTAAGAAGTAACAGGGATCACACGCGGCATGAATTCCGCCGGCGTCACGCTGCGTCGATCTCGGCCTGCAGCGCCTCCATATGCGCCGCCGCTGCTGAAGACGCAGCCCGCTCGATCGCGCGGAAGCGGCTGACCACAGCAAGCCCGACCGACGTCAACTGGGCGCCACCGCCTTTTTTGCCGCCCGTCTGTGCCGCAACCAGCGGCTTGCCGAACACGCGGTTCATGTCTTCGACCAGATCCCAGGCGTGCTTGTAGGACATCTCCATGCCGCGTGCCGCGGCCGAAATCGAGCCGAAGGCGGCGATCTGTTCCAGAAGCTCGATCTTGCCCGGTCCGATGCGGCCATCTGGATCGAGATTTATCCGCAAACTCAGCGACGGCATTTGCTCCTCCGCGGTGACGCCATTCTACAAGTTCTGCAGCGATACCGCTATTCTAAAACGATATAGCGAATCATCGGCCGTTCACTCATCCGCCTCGGCGGGCAGGCCGGCGCCGGTATTCGCCCGGTCGAAGCTCACCGTCTTGACCACGGCGAAGACCTGTCGACCAAGCCGAAGCCCCAGTGTCTGCCGCGACTGTTCGGTGATGCGGGCAAGCACGGTTGCGCCATTGCAGTCGAGGCCAATCTCGACCGTAGGCCCTTCGCCCGGCTGTATCGCCACGATCGTGCCCGGCAATATGTTGAGCGCGCTGAGGCCAACCGGCTGCTCGGTGGCGATCATCACGTCGCGGGCACGGATGCGCACGCGCACCGGCGCACCGACTGGCGTTGCCAGAAGCGGCACCCGGATCTCGCCCGCCAATGAGCCTAGCACCGTCATGCCAAAGGCTTCGTCGTGGCGCAGAACCGCGGTATCCAGCACGGCACCGCCCTCGCCGCGCTCTTCGGCCGGCAATAGATCCAGACGCTGCATGATCGCTCCGGTCGGACCGGAAGCGGCGACCTTTCCTTGCATCAGCACCACGACGTCGCTCGCCAGCCGCGCCACTTCGGCGATCGAGTGGCTGACATAGACGATCGGGATTTTCGTCTCGTCGCGCAGCCGCTCGATATAAGGCAAGATCTCGGCCTTGCGCCCCTCGTCGAGCGAAGCCAGCGGCTCGTCCATCAGCAGCAATTTCGGACTGGCAAGCAGCGCCCTGCCGATTGCCACACGCTGCTTCTCGCCACCGGAGAGTTTTGCCGGCCGCCGGTCGAGCAAATGGCCGATCCCGAGCAGTTCGACCACGCCATTGATATCCGCGTAACGCTCGGCAGCCGGCGTGAACCAGCGGCCATAGCGCAGATTGCTCGCCACGCTCATATGCGGAAACAGCCGCGCATCCTGGAACACCATACCGATCCGCCGTTTGTGCTTCGGCACGAACAGACCGGCATCGCTATCGACCAGCACGCGGCCCTCTGCCGCGATACGACCTTTGTCGGGGCGGATCAGCCCGGCAATCAAATTGATCAGCGTCGTCTTTCCGGAGCCGGAAGGCCCGAACAGCGCAGTCAGCCGCCCGGCGCTTTCGAAGCGGGCATTGACGGTGAAATCGCCAAGCCGGTGGCTGATGTCGACCTGAACCGTCATTCGATGTCCATCCGCCGGCCGACGCGCCGCGCCAGCACTTCCGAGGCAACAAGTGCCGCCATCGAGATGACGATCGAGATCAGCGTCAGCCTGAGCGCGCCGGCGTCGCCGCCGGGAACCTGCGTGAAAGTGTAGATCGCCGACGGTAACGTCTGCGTCTCGTTCGGAATGTTGGAGACAAAGGTGATCGTCGCGCCGAATTCGCCCATCGCCTTGGCGAAGGAGAGGATCGCACCGGCGATCAGGCCGGGCAGGATAAGCGGCAGCGTGATCGTGCCGAATACCCATAGCGGATTGGCGCCGAGCGTGCCGGCGGCCGCCTCGATTTTGCGGTCGACGGCCTCGATAGACAGCCGGATGGCCCGCACCATCAGCGGAAAGCCCATCACGCCGCAGGCGAGCGCGGCGCCAGTCCAGCGGAAGGAAAAAACGATGCCGAAATGTTCGGCCAGGAAAGCGCCGGCCGGACCACGTTTGCCGAAAGTCAAAAGCAGCAAATAGCCGGTCACCACCGGCGGCAGGATCAGCGGCAGATGCACCAGACCATTGAGCAGCGTCTTGCCCCAGAACTGGCCGCGGGCAAGCACAAGAGCGATCAGAATGCCCGGCGGCAGGCTGGCAATCATCGCCACGGTCGCCACCTTGATCGACAGCCGGACCGCATTCCATTCGTCGGGAGCGAGATCCAGCAGCCAGTTCATGTGCGGTGCCGTACGTCAGTTGCTCGGCGCGAGGATTGTAAAACCTTGCGCCTTGAAGAGTTCGCCAGCCTTGGCGGATTGCAGGCATTTCAGGAATGCCGGGGTATCCCTGCTCTTCGAATCGGCAAGCTGGGCGACCGGATAGATGATCGGCGGATGGGTACCCGCGGGGAAAGTGCCGACCACCTTGACGCCAGGCTCCGCATGCGCATCCGTGGCGTAGACGATGCCGAGTGCTGCCTCGCCGGTCGACACCAGTTTCAGGGCGGCGCGGACATTCTCGGCCTGCGCCACCTTGCCTTCGACCGAAGACCAGGCACCGAGCGATTCGAGGGCTGCCTTGCCGTATTTGCCTGCCGGCACAGCCTTGACATCGCCCATGGCAAGTTTGCCGTCACCGACGAGCTTGGCAAGATCGAAACCCTTTTCGATCCTGGTTTCAACCTTGGAATCCCGCGGCGCAACCAGCACGATCTGGTTACCGAGCAGTTTCACTTGGGTTTCGGGCTTGGTCAGCTTCCTGTCAGCAAGATATTTCATCCAGTCGAGATCGGCCGAGATGAACAGGTCTGCTGGCGCGCCGCTTTCAATCTGCCTGGCCAGCGCCGAGCTCGCCGCGTAGGAAATGGTCGCCGCCTCGCCGATATCGGCCTCGCAGGCCTTGTTGACGGCATCGAGCCCATCCTTCAGGCTCGCCGCGGCAAACACGACCACCTTGTCATCGGCATGGGCCGACGGCACCGCGGCCATCAGCATGGCGGCGAGACCCGCGATGGCAATCGTCGTCGAACCTTTGCGCGCCAGCATGAAACTCTCCTCGTCTCGGAACGCCCGAAGCCGTCCATCGATATATCCATGTGAACATAACAAGGAAAGGCTCTTTACCGCCGACGGCATTCTGAGCTGAGGTTTTCCCGGCCTGCGATAATCTTCGTTGGATACAGCGGTACCGAGGCCGAAGGAAATATTCACATGAAAATCAGCGACCAGGAATCGCGCGTCAAGTCGACGTCGGCCAATCAAGATGGATGCTGACAATGCCCAAGGGCGCAGCCGCAGTAGGCAATGTCGATATGCACGGTCAGCTATGGTGCTAGACCGCGATCGGCGCCTTGATCGTCGCGTCGGCGAAATAGTTCTCGAGCCGGAAATCCTCGAAGCGGAAGGCAAAGAGATCCTTCACCTCGGGATTGATCCACAGCGTCGGCAACGCCTTGGGCGTGCGCCGCAATTGTTCGCGCGCCTGCTCGAAATGGTTCGAGTAAAGATGCGCGTCGCCGAGCGTGTGGATGAAATCGCCGGGTTTCAATCCGGTCACCTGCGCCACCATCAGCGTCAGCAACGCATAGGAAGCGATGTTGAACGGCACACCGAGAAAGATATCGCCCGAACGCTGGTAGAGCTGGCAGGAAAGCTTGCCTTGCGACACATAGAACTGGAACAGGCAGTGGCAGGGCGGCAAGGCCATGGCCTCCACCTCGGCCGGGTTCCACGCCGAAACGATCAGCCGCCGCGAATTAGGATTTTTGCGTATCTCCTTCAGAAGATTCGCAATCTGGTCGATGGCGCCGCCATGGCCGTCCGGCCACGACCGCCATTGTTTGCCATAGACCGGGCCGAGATCGCCGTTCTCGTCGGCCCACTCATCCCAGATCGAGACGCCGTGATCGTTGAGATATTTGATGTTGGTGTCGCCGGCCAGGAACCACAAAAGCTCGTGGATAATCGACTTCAGGTGCAGCTTCTTGGTGGTGGTGACCGGAAAGCCGCGGGCCAGGTCGAAGCGCATCTGGTAGCCGAATACCGAGCGCGTTCCGGTGCCGGTGCGGTCGCCGCGATCGGCGCCGTTTTCCAGCACATGCTTCAGAAGGTCGAGATACTGGCGCATCGGCTCCGGTCCGATTCGGGTTGTCAGCCATCATAGCCGAATGACCGTCGGCCGAACACAGCAAAGCGAGACGATTCCAGCAGAAGCCTCACCAGCACCGGCGGCGAGGTTGCTCAGAGCGAGCCGAGCATGCCCAGATCCTTGGCGACGAGGTAATAGAATGTCACCCGGCTCTTGCTGTTGTCGGCCGCCATAGCCTTGCAGGTCTTTTCGATAGCCGCATCCGCCTTGGCACCGTCGGTGACGCCGAGCTTGCCGGCGACCCAGCTGTTCCTGACGCGCTTCAGTTCCTCCGGGTCGGTGCAGGACACCAGCGAGGAATCGCGGTTCCTGAGCGCGATGCCCAGATGCTTGACGATCTTGGCGACCGCGTCGGCATCCGCCGCCGCATCATATTTCTTTACGTCTGCGAGATAATCGGCCATCGAATTTCCCCTCGTCGGCGCCACGGGATCCGGTCAGTGAGGATCGTGGCGCGCTGCCGCAAGTATGCGCTAGGTCTCCTCACCGCCACAAAGCTTCGGTTGAGACCGGCTGCAAGTCAACCCCTTGATGATCCACTTTGACACGGACGAAAGTGGCATTCCGGCCTTTCATTTTCCACCGTCAGTCCCTATATTCGCCTCGTCGGCTCGACCGACTATGGCGATAAACAGGCGATGAAATAAGCCGTTCGGACCCGGGGGCGGTACCCGGCGCCTCCACCAAAAACCGCTGCTCAGGAGCGGCTTTTGCTGGGGGCGAAATAGGATCGACGAAGGTGTAAAGATCGTACTTTTGCCCGGCATTGTACCACCGTTATCGGGCTAAACTTATAGTTGCCAACGACAACTATGCGGAAGCACGTCTCGCCGCGTAAGCGGTGCGATAGCTTCAATTCAAGCCCTAGTGGTTCGCACTTCTAGGCGGGGTTCGGAGGTACCTGGCAACAGAAACCTCCATTTCTCCCTCTCGACATATGCAGAAGCAGGCCCCGCCGGCCGGGCTTTCATGTGCCCTGACGGGTCCAAAAAACCCCTGTCTTCATACTTCCCCATCCAATCCATGGATCAGAAATGCGAAACGATTCCAATCGGTTTTTCGTGCTGACCGGCGGTCCGGGCTCAGGCAAGACAACGTTGATCGACTTTTAAGGTGGCAGGCCTCGCACCTCGGGCGAAGCCGGGCGCAGCATCATCACGACGAATTGGCGATAGGCGGCAAGGCCCTGCCCTGGCGGCTCTGTTCGCCGAGTTGATGCTGTCTTGGGAGTTGCGCTCCTACCGGATCGCGGGCGAGCAATCCGGCCTGGTCTTCTTCGATCGCGGCGTGCCGGACACTCTTGGCTATCTGCGCCTGACCGGGGTGCCGGTTCCCGATCACGCCACGAATGCCGCCCGACGCTTCCGCTATGCCAGGCGCGTCTTCGTCGCGCCGCCATGGCCGGAAATCTTTCGGCAGGACAACGAACGCAAGCAAACGATGGACGAGGCTGAACGCACCTTTCACGCACTCGTCGCCGTTTACACGGAACTAGGCTACGAGCTGGTGCCGCTGCCCTTGGCCCCCGTCGAAACGCAGCTGCGGTTCGTCCTCTCCGAGACAGCGTCGTAGCGAAGCGCCGCAAGCGACGGTTTTGCGAAAGCCCAAGGGCCTCCCATCATCGGAACCTCCGATGGCAGCATTCGTATCTTCCCGTTTCCCTTCTCTCATGCCTTGCGGGACAAGGCCTCAGTTTCTCGCCGCATATCAGTCAGGCCCCGGCGAGCTATCTGATGGAGATAAGATGAACCAGGAAACCACACCAAAACACGAACGCATCCTGATCGTTGGCGGCAGTTCCGGTATGGGGCTGTCGCTTGCCGAACAGCAGCTTGCCGCCGGCGCCGAGGTTACGATCGTCGGCCGCTCCGAGGACCGGTTGTCGGCCGCACGGCAGCGCGTGCCTCACCCGGAAAGGCTGAGGACGATCGCAGCCGACGTCACTAGCGAGGACGAGGTCCAGCGCCTGTTCCAGGATGCCGGCACGCTCGACCACATCGTCTCGACCGCCGCCGACGTTACCGGCGTCTATGTGTTGCTTCCCGAGATGGATATCTCGGTGGCGCGGAAAGTGATGGATTCCAAAGTCGTCGGGCCGCTTCTTCTTGCCAAGCATGGCGCGCCTCGTCTGACGCCCGGGGGATCGATCACGCTGACCTCGGGCATCGCCGCCTATCGTCCGGCGGCGAAAGGCTCGGTGGTGGCAGCCGTTAATGGGGCACTTGGCTCACTCGCCTACGCGCTTGCCGTCGAACTGGCGCCGATCCGCGTCAACGTCGTCTCGCCGGGCTGGGTCGACACGCCGATTTGGGATGCCGTCGTCGGCAGCGGAAAGACAGCCGCGCTGGACGCCATGGCAAAGCGTCTGCTCGTCGGCCGGATCGGCCAGGCAGCCGACATTGCCCAAGCCATCACGTCCCTCATGCACAACGGCTTCATCACCGGAACCGTGCTTCATGTCGATGGTGGCCAGCGGCTGGTCTAGTGATGGCCAGATTTCGCGGACCATTGCGAGGAACAGCCGCAAGACCGGCGCTTGAATGCGCCGGTGGCGCCATACCATGGTGACCGGCGTCACCGGACTGCTTCCGACCCAAGGCAACACGACAACATTGGCGTCAGCCGCGGAAGCCACGAGACGCGGGACCAGCGCGCATCCAAGACCGCCTTCAACAAGGCTCCGTATCGCGCTCATGCTGGCGAACTCGCCGACGAGTTTTGGACGGTCAGGCAATGTTGCGGCAAACGTTTCGTCGAACATCCGCCTATAGACGCAACCGGGCTGGGTGACGAGGAAGGCCTCGTCGGCCAGATCGTCGGGCGTTATGGCAGAATATCCGGCCAACCGGTGATTTGCCGGCATTATGGTGACGAGCTCTTCCACTGCCACTTGCTCGCTTCGCAGCTCCGGCGCCGCCGCCGGGACGGCTCCGAAATGGAAAGATACGTCCAGCGCCCCGCTTGTCACGCCGGCACGCAACCCACTGCTATCGTCCGCCCTGAGGTTCAGTTCCACATCGGGATGGCGCCGATGGAATTCCGCCAGCAGAGCTGGCAAGCGTGTCGAGCAAAGCGTCTCCAGGCCGCCGACCGTCAGGCGACCGGCAACCGTGCCGCTCGCGTCGGCGACTGCGGAACGGGCTTCGTCCGCGAGGTCGAGGAGATCGTTTGCGTAGTCCAGCAGGCGTTGTCCCGCCGCCGTCAGCTTCAAGCCACGCCGTGATCTATCGAACAGCGACGTGCCTAGATCGCTTTCCAGCGCCTGGATCTGTTCGGACACGCTCGATTGGGCAAGATGAACCCGCTCGGAGGCGCGTGTGATGTTCAAGGTGGTGGCGACCGCCACGAAGGTTTTGAGATGTCGAAGCTGCATGTCCTGAACCCGTCATATAGGCATAGACTGCTTTGAACCGGGACGGCAAACGTGAAAAGGCCGGGAACATCGCCCGGCCTTTTTGTCTCGATAGGCGAAGTTTACTCCGCCGGCGCTTCCGCGACGTCCCGGCTGCGGCCGAGCGTTATTTTGGCCAGTGTGAAGGAGATCGCCGCGCAGAGCGTGATGCCCGCCACCATCGGCAGCGGCGTGCCGTCGAAAAACACGCCGGCGACGCCCATGGCGACCGCGCCGATGGCGAAGTGCAGCGTGCCCATCAGCGCCGACGCGGTACCCGCGATCTCGCCATGCTCTTCCATGGCCAGCACCGACGTCGTCGGGATGACCAGGCCGAGAAAGCCGTAGCCGATGAACAGCAGCGCCGCCATCACGTCGAGCCGGTCGACACCCGATGCCATCACCGCGAACAGCACCACCATCGTCGTCGCATAGCCGGTCACCGCGACGCGCACCACGCGCTGCAGCCCGAACCGCTCCGACAGCAACCCGGTCAGCTGCGACATGCCGATAAAGGCAACCGCATTGATCGAGAAGAACACGCTGTAGACCGAAGGCGACAGGCCATAATGGTCGATCAGGATGAAGGACGAGCTCGACAGATAGACGAAGAAGCTCGCAATGCCGAAGCCGGCGATGGCCGTCAGGCCAAGGAAGTTGCGGTCGCCCATCAGGAAGCGGTAGCCGGAAAGTGCCGTCCCGAAGGACGACCCGGCGCGCTCCTCGACCGGCCGTGTCTCCTTGAGCGAGGTCGCCAGCAGGATGGTGGCGAGCACGGCCGCGCCCGTCACCGTCCAGAACACGGCGCGCCAGCCGAAATTCTCGATGATCTGGCTACCGGTCAGCGGTGCCAGGATCGGCGACACCGAAAACACAAGCATCAGCAGCGACATCAGCTTGGCGGCCTCGGTGCCGGTATGCAGATCGCGCACGATCGCGCGCGGCACGGCCATGCCGGCGCTGGCGCCGAGCCCTTGCAGGAAGCGGAAGGCGATCAGCCATTCGATCGAGGGAGCCAGCGCCGAGCCTACGCCGCCGACCATGAACAGCGCCAGGCCGCCGTAGAGTGGCAGCTTGCGGCCGACCATGTCGGAGATCGGTCCGACGACGATCTGGCCGAAGCCCATGGAAAGAAAGAAGATCAGCAGGCTCATCTGCACCGCGGCAGTGCCGGCATGCAGATCCTCACCGATTGAAGGCAGGGCGGGAAGATACATGTCGATGGCAAACGGGCCGATCGCGGACAATAGGCCGAGCACGACCGCAATGCGGAGGAATTTGGCGTTCATGATAGCAGGCTCTTTCGAATTCTGGTTGCCGCCGAGGACCGGCGCGTAACCCTAGGACGTTCCATCCCGTGGAGTTCCGACTCTTCTGCGGAACGAAACCCCCTTCGTGCAGTCCACAAATTTAGACAGGCTTGTCTAATTCGTCAACCACCTCTATATAGTTTTGCATGAAGGCCAACGTTTCTCCTGACATTTTCCCGCCGCGGGGCCATGAGGCCAAGCGGATGTCGATTGTCGATGCCGCCGCCTCGGTCTTCTGCCGCGAAAGCTTTGCCGGTGCCAATATCGACATGATTGCCGCCGAGGCCGGCGTCTCCCGCCAGACCATCTACAATCATCACGGCGACAAGGAGAAACTCTTCGTTGCCATCGTCCGCGACCTCACCGAACGTTGCAATGCCGGCATCTTTGCCACGATTTCCACTTTTCCCGATCAGCCGAAGGATCTCGAGGCCGACCTCATCGCCTTTGCTGTGCGGATGAACCACAACTGCATCTGCAACCGCGACGGCAAATTCCTGCGCAAGCTGATCCAGACCGAGGGCGGGCGCTATCCCGAGTTGTTCGCCGAATGGCGCGAAGAAGGACCGGGCAGGACATGGCCGGCGATCGCCGCCCGCTTCGCCCGCCTCGCTCATGCCGGCTTCCTTGATATCGACGATCCCGATGTCGCAGCGCGCCAGTTCATGGCGCTTGCCAATGCCGAGTTGCAGACGACATTCATGCTCGGCGGTACACCGACCGAGGACGAGGTGGTGCAATCGGCGACAAATGGCGTGCGCACCTTCCTGCGCGCCTTCGGCAAGCGGCAGCCTATGGCCCGGGCGAGCAAACAGGGCGCGCTCGCCAGCGCTTGACGATCAAAGCTGTTTGACGATCAAATCGTCGCCAATGGGCTTCGCTTCCGCACGCCGGCGATCTATATCCGGTTTACGCCGCGCTCAAGCTTGATTACAGCTATCAGGACGATTCAACGGAACCCGACAGCCACATGGCCGACGACCACATCCGCTACGACATTCTGGCCCAGGAGGCGTTGCGCGGCGTCATGCGCAAGGTCCTGGCCGAAGTCGCGCGCACCGGTCTCCCGGGCAACCATCATTTCTTCATCACCTTTCTCACCGGCGCGCCGGGCGTGCGCGTGTCGTCGCGGCTGCGCGAGCGCTATCCCGAACAGATGACCATCGTCATCCAGTTCCAGTATTGGGACCTGAAGGTGAGCGACACCGGCTTTGAGGTCGGGCTGTCGTTTTCCGACGTGCCGGAGAAACTGGAAATCCCGTTCTCGGCAGTACGCGGCTTTTACGACCCGTCCGTCAACTTCGAGCTCGAATTCGACGTCAAGACCGATACCCCGGCGGAACAGGAGACAAAGGCCAAGCCTGCTCCCGAACCGCTGGCCATCGTCGCCGAGAAAAAGCCCGAGACGAAGAAGAAAACCGCCGAGGCGGAAAAGAAGCCTGCCGCGGCCGACGCCGGCGCCAAGGGCGCCGACGTGGTGTCGCTTGACGCCTTCCGCAAGAAGTGACCCGACGGGCGGCGTGACATGGCCGAGATCGTCAATCTCCGTCAGGCACGCAAGCAGAAGGCGCGAGCCGAGAAGGAGCGCCTGGCCGAACAGAACCGGGCGCTGCATGGCCGTTCCAAACCCAGCCGGGATCGCGACCGCCTGATCGCCGACAAGGCCGATAAATTCGTCGCCGGCCATCGCCGCGAAAATTCGGGCGATTCGGACAAATCCGATGCTTGAAGTGTGAGTAGGATCGTCTCGTGAGCCCGGTGGAAAAGCGCTCGGTCACCATTCGCGGCCACCGCACCAGCTATTCGCTCGAAAAGCCTTTTTACGACGACCTGGTCGCCATCGCGGCCGTGCGAAAACTGACGCTCGCCGCCCTTGTCGCCGAAATCGACGAGAGCCGCCCGCGGGATGCCAATCTCTCCTCGGCGCTCCGGCTCTATGTGCTGGATTGGGCCAAGCGCGGCAAGTTGTAGCCTTCAGGCAACGCTATCCTGTTTCCTGCGCCGGATACGGAAGCCCAGCAAAGCCGAACGGTCGCGTTCTTCGGCCTGCCAAGCGGCGTATCCTGCAGTTTCAGGTCGGCGAGCGTGAACTGGCCAAAATAGGCGATGTTCGTGGCAAGCCGGATCAGCTTCAAGAGGGCAATGCCGGCAAACAACCCCGCCGTCGCAACCACCACCGCTATGCCGGCAATGAGCAGCACCCGGGCATCGGTGGTAAAATCGCGCAGATGGCTGGGGTTGGCGTGATCGGACTTCATTTGCAGACCCTGCTTTCTGGCGGCGTGCCGACTTGCGGATGGGTCGCCGGCCGTGCCACCGAGGATGGCGGGCACGAGCGATGTTGGTGACACCACGCCAGCATCAGGCCCTGCTTGCAATCAAAGGGTTTCCCGGCGGAGGGCCAGTGACCATTGGCGACCTCGCGGAGCGCCTGCGCATCCGCCATCACAGCGCAGTGGAATTGGTCAACCGTCTTTGCGAAGCCGGGCTGGTCGCGAGGGACCACGACGAGGAGGACCACCGCCGCGTGCTGCTGCGGCTGACCCAGCGCGCCGACGACAGTCTCGCCGATCTGTCAGCCGCTCATCTCGACGAACTCGGGCGGATCGAGCCGATGCTGAAGCGCTTGCTTGCAAGAGGCGACACATAAGGGATGCGCCGTCACCCGCCATTCAGCGATTTCAGCAGATCGTCGATCGACGAGGGATCGAGCTTGAGCTTTGGCGGGGGCTGCACTGGCGGTGGCACGTTGTTTGCGGCCGGTGGCTCCCGTTCCGCGCGCTCCGCCGCGGCCTTGCGTTCGGCGTCGAGCCTTGCCTTCTCTTCCGAGGCGATCCGCAACGCCTCTTCCGCCCTCTGGCGTTGCTGTTCTTCGGCCTGCGCTGCTTCCTCGGCAGCCTGTTGCGCCGCCTTGGCTTTGGCTTCGGCATCCGCTGCGGCCTTTGCAGCCGCCTCGGCTTTCGCCCTGGCCTCGGCTTCGGCTTTCGCCGCTGCATCCGCCTTTGCCTTGGCTTCAGCCTGCGCCCTGGCCTCCGCTTCGGCTTGGGCCTGCGCCTCAGCTTCGGCCTTTGCCTTGGCGTCCGCTTCAGCTTTCGCTTTGGCCTCAGCCTGCGCCCTCGCCTCCGCATCCGCCTGTGCCTTGGCGTCCGCTTCAGCCTTCGCCTTGGCTTCAGCCTGCGCCCTCGCCTCGGCTTCGGCCTGGGCCTGAGCCTCGGCTTCGGCCTTTGCCTTGGCGTCGGCCTCGGCCTTCAGCCGCGCTGCTTCCTGTTGCCTGCGCAGTTCCTCCGCCGCTCTTTCACGCTCGGTTTGCAGCGCAGCGTAGTAGCGCACCTCACGCCGCAGCCTTTGTTTCTCGAGCAGTGCGGCTTGCATGGCTTCGACCCGCTGCTGCTCCTTTTCCAGCGCACGCTGGGTCAGGAACTGTGCCAGCGGCTCGCTGTCGAACTGCCGTTTGGTGGCGCCAAACGGCCCGTCGACGCTGAAATTCAAAATCGGTTCGGAGCCGACCAGCGCCTCATCGCCGGGCCGGTAGGCGATCTCGCCCTTGGCATCGACGGTGCTGGTGTTCAGATCGGCGGTGATGTCGGCGGACAGCGTCGCGCCCGGGCTTTCGAATTTGACCGGCGGCGCCCTCAGCGTGCCGCCGGCGATGGTGAAGGCAATATCGGTGTCCTGCGCCGGAAAACTGCCCGCCGCGGCGATCTGCGGCACAAAGCCGGCGGTCTTCGACGCGTCGATATCGCGCCCTATCGCGTCGGCCTTGGCAATGAATGCGCCAAAGGCATCGGGATTGAAGCCGGCAATAGTCATGCCCTTCAGCGTCGCCGTGCCGGAACCGGACAGCGCCGCAACCATCGCGTCGACCGATTTGCCGCTGGTCGAAAGCGCCGTCGAGAACTCGCCGCTTCCGCTGATGCCGGCCTCCGGCAGCACGGCTACCAGATCGGCGCCGGCGAGTTTCATCTGACTGGAGAAAAGCCCGGTGCCGTCATTGTTCTTGAGCTCGAACAGGCCACTCAACGCGCCGCCGAGGAACTTTGCCTTGAGGTCGGAAACGCGGATGCCCTCCTGGTCGAGCTGCAGCGACAGCGCAGCGTCATAGGCGGTGGCAAGCGGACCGGCGGCAAGCGACGCCGCCGTCAGATCGAGATCGGCGGTAAATGGCAGACTGGATTTCTGGCTGAACGGTGCCGTCGGCCAGGTCCTGTCGTTGACAAGGAAGGCCTGGTCGCCGAACAGCATCACCGCCATCGGATCGAGGTCCAGCTCGTCCAGCGACAGCGCGCCGGCAAGATGCGGCAGCCCCTCGTTGATGTCGATATTTACGTCACCGGAAACCGCCGCTTCGTTGACGGCGCCGCTGAGGCCGCTCAGCACCAGGAGACCATTGCCGTAATCGGCATCGGCTGCAAGCGACGTCGACATGCCGGTGCCCATGCCGGGCAGGCCGACGCCGGTCGTCATCAGCCATGGCTCGATGTCGGCCGTTTCAAGGCTGACCTTGCCCTTGGCGGCCGCGCCTTGAGGCGTGTCGGCAATTGTCCCGTCGAAACCAGCTTTGAAGTCGTTGCCGGCCAGGCTGAAGCGTGTCGCCAGGCCGCCGCCAAGCGTGCCTTTGGCCGAGACCTCGGTAGTCGCCTCGCCAAGCATGCCGAGTGGCAGCGCCGGCAGACCGTAAAGCGCCAGAAGCGCGGTGGCGTCGGCGTTCCTTGCGTTGAAGGTCAGCGTCACCGGCGCTTCGAGAGGCCGGTCGAGCGCCCCTTTGCCGGACAACGACGCCGAAAAGGCCGAGCCACCGGCCTTGCCCTGTGCGCTCATTGCCAGTCCAGTCGTACCGTCGCCATTGTCTGCGGCACTCGTGACCGCATCGATACGCGCATCCTGGAACAGCTCGGGATAGGCAGCAGCACGCTCCGCCAGGCCCTTCAGCACTGCATTGTCGGGATAATGCTGGACGGCGACGTCGATCAGCGGCTTGAGGTCGACGGCGACCACCGAGGCGTCGAGCTTGCCGGTCGGGCTCGCCGGGAAATCCTTGATTCGACCGGTAGCGCTGATCGAGGCGCCGGCAAGTCCGCCGACCGACAGGCGATCGATCTCAAGCAGCCCATCGCGCAATCTAAGCGCGGTGTCGACGCTATCGGCGGTCAACCCGCCGGCGCTGACCGGCCCGGCCTTGATCTGGAAATCGAGGTCGCGGTCGGAAAAGCGGTTGGCGCCCTTGTCGCTGACGAAGATCGAGGCGAAGGCGGCGAGCCCGTCGACATCGAGTTCGCCACCTTCCAGTTGCATCAGCACCGATGGCCTTGTGTCGTCGGGCTGGCTGGAATCGATGCGGCCGGAGAACTTCGCCTTGCCGAGGATGAGTTCGAGATCGCTGAAGGCCTGGTGCTTCTCGCTCAAATCCACCTTGGCCTTGAAGCCGGCGGCCGGCAAGCGGCGGATCGCCTCGTCGACGTCCTTCGACAGCCATGCGGCGAAGCCGGAGGGCTGCGCCACCGCCAGAAGCAGCGATCCGGTGAAACCGAAATGGTCCTCGACGCTGACCATGCCGTTGGCTTCCAGCTTGGCGCGGCCGGGCAGCGTGGCGGCCAGCGATTTTACCGCCCAGCCGCCCTCGGCTGGCTCGGCGGACAGGTGCACGTCGCGAACGGTGGTATCGCCTGCCACCACCGCCGGCAGTTTCACCTCGACCGTGCCCGGTATGGTCGGCTTCGGCAGGTCGAGCAGCGCCTGCTCCAGCGCCGCCACCCGCTCGGACAGCGTCAATCCGGCACCGGCCGCCGCCCCCACGGCCTCGTCGAACTGCACCTGCGCGCCATTGGCCTCGATCGAGAAATGCGGCTTCAGCCCAAGGTCGACCGCAGCCTTGCCGTCGGCAGTGTAGGGATTGTCGCGCGGCCCGGTCTCGAAGCGGAATTCGTCGACGCCGAGCTTCTGGTGGTCGAGCGAAAACTTGCCGTTCAGCCTGAAGCCCGGGTCCGGTTTGCCGGCGCTGACTTTCAGCGCCTCGCCGCCGGTGCCCAGCTGCCGCGCCGCAGTCTGGTCTGCGCCCGATATCTTGAACTGGCCCGAATAGACGGCGGCGCCCTCGACGAGGCCCACATTGCCGTCGGTCTCGATGACCAGCGGATAGGCGTCCGGATCGGCCTTGAGCCTGAGCCGCATTTGCCCGTCCGGTTCGGCCTTGCCGGTGGAAGCGGCGATCGTCGTCCGCAACCCGTCCAGCAACAGCGAGCCGTCCAGCCGCCAGGGGCCGGCCAGCGACTTGGCCGAGATCGTCGAGTTGATCTCGGAAATAAGATGGCTGCGCCCGCCGGCGGCGTGGCTGAGCGCGATCTGTCCTTCCGTCACCGTCAGCTTCTCGATGGAGATCTGGCCGGGATCGAAGGGCGAGGACGGCCGTATCGTCCAGTCGACCGTGCCGTCGGCGGCGATGTCAATCGTCGCCTTCGGCCGCACTAGGCGCATGTCGAAGATCAGCACCTCGCCGCGCAGGAATGGCGCGAGTTCTGCATCCATCGAAAAGGTTTCGACGGTCATCGCCGGCTGGCCGTTAGGGCCACCGGCAACGGCGACGTTGGAAAAGGTCACCGAGGGGAACGGCAACAGCCTTGCCGTCGCATCGCCTCGCACGGTCACCTTGCGGCCCAGGACGGCACTGGCCTCGCGCTCGAAATCGGCACGGTAACCTGTCCAGTCGACAAAGTACGGCACCACCAGCGCCGCACACAGCACCAGCACAAGAAGCCCACCGAAGATCACGAACAGGCGTGCGAGCATGAACTCCTAGACAGTTGATAGTAAAGTCAGTGGCACTCTACCCGCATCAGCGTGTCGATAAAGAGGCAAATCGGGGCGCGGCAGCGGCCTGATGTCAGTCCTTTCCCGGCAGTATCTTCCCCGGGTTCATGATGTTCAGCGGATCGAGCGCCTGCTTGATCGTGCGCATGATGTCGACGCCATGGCCGAGCTCATGCCGCAGGAAGCCGATCTTGCCTTGCCCTATGCCGTGCTCGCCAGTGCAGGTGCCGTCCATGGCGATGGCGCGCATATTGAGCCGCGCCACGAATTTTTCGGCCAGTGCGATCTCTTTCGGGTCATCCACGTCCATCAGCACCAGCACATGGAAATTGCCGTCGCCGGCATGGCCGACGATCGGCGCGATCAGGCCCATCTCGGCGATATCCGCCTCGGTCTCGGTGACGCATTCGGCAAAGCGCGAGATCGGCACGCAGACATCGGTCGACAGACCCTTGGCGCCCGGCCGCAGCGTCAGCGACGACCAGTAGGCATCGTGCCGGGCTTTCCACAATTTTGTCCGCTCTTCGGCGACGCTGGTCCACAGGAACGGACCGCCGCTATTTTCCTCGGCGATCATGCCGAAGGTCTCGGCCTGTTCGGCGACGCTGGCATCGCTGCCGTGGAACTCGACGAACAGGCACGGGCTCTCCGGATAGTCGAGCTTCGAATAGGTCTTCATCGCCCGCATCTGCAGCGCGTTGACCAATTCTATGCGCGCCACCGGAATGCCCATCTGGATGGTCGCGATCACCGTGTTGCACGCCGCCTCGAGGCTGGGAAACGGGCAGACGCCGCCTGAAATCGCCTGTGGAATGCCCTGCAGCTTCAAGGTCAGCTGGGTGATGATGCCAAGCGTGCCTTCCGAACCGATCAGCAGCCGCGTCAGATCATAGCCGGCCGAGCTTTTCTTGGCGCGCTTGCCGGTCGTCACTGCTTCCCCGTCGGCCATCACCGCCGTCAGCGACAGGACGTTCTCGCGCATCGTGCCGTAGCGCACCGCGTTGGTGCCCGACGCACGCGTCGCCGCCATGCCGCCGAGCGAGGCGTTGGCGCCCGGGTCGATCGGAAAGAACAGGCCGGTGTCGCGCAGGTGCCGGTTGAGATCCTCGCGCGTCACGCCGGGCTCGACGGTGCAGTCGAGGTCCTGCGGATTGACCGCAATGATGCGGTTCATGCGTGACGTATCGAGCGAGATGCCGCCGCCCGGCGCATTGGTGTGGCCTTCCAGCGAGGAACCGACGCCAAAGGCGATCACCGGCACGCGATGCGCCGCGCATGCGCGCACGATCTCCTGCACCTCCTCCGTCGTCTCGGCAAAGGCGACGCCGTCCGGCGCCTGCGTCGGAATATAGGTCGTGGTGTGCGCGTGCTGGGCCCGGATCGCCTGGCCGGTCTGGAATCGCTCGCCGAGCCGCTGCTTGAGGATGCCGAGTACGGCGGCAATGCCTTCTTCGTTGCGCTCGACCGGATTGAGGTCGCTTAGAGCCATCGATTCCTCCGCGAATGGACCAGCGTCCACCCTTGTTCTGCATCTACGGATGCGTAGTCTCACCAACCACGCTCTGTCCAGTCCACGCTCATCCCGGCATGACGAGAAGGAAGTTTCCGATGCCCATCCCCGCCCCTTTCGTCTCCCGCGCCATGGACATCGAGGAGGCCTGGATCGACTACAACGGCCATCTCAACATGGCCTACTACAACGTGCTTTTCGATCGTTGCTCCGACGAAGCCTTCGAGATGATGGGGATGGGGCCGGATTATGTGAAAGAACGACGGCTGACCATCTACACGGCGGAAGTCCATGTCTGCTACGTCCAGGAGTTGCATCTCGACCACAAGGTCACCGTTTCGTTCCAGCTGCTGGACCATGACGAGAAGCGGCTGAGGGCCTATCAGGAAATCCGTCATGTCGACGGTTGGCTCGCCGCCACTTCAGAAACATTGTCGCTGCACGTCGACATGGCTGGCCCGAAGGTAGCGCCCTTCCCCGCCGACGTCCTGGCCAGGGTGGAAGCGATGCGCGCCGCCCATGCCGCCCTGCCGATGCCGGAGCGCGCCGGCCGCTCGATCGGTATTCGTCGTAAGCCGGCTTGAACCGCAACCCAACCGCCGTTAACCTTACCGAGGTTTTAACGTGAACAAGCCGAATTGAGACGTTGAACGACTCAGCGCGGCGTTGGAAAACCGTCCGCATCGAATTGCGATACGGGCGGCGGAGCAGCAGCGGTTCGGGGAACGTGCATGAAAACCGACATCAAGGTCGAGGCGGACAGGCTGGCGGCTGATCCACGCATCACCGACTATGATTTCTGGCGCTCGCTGAAGAACCTCAACAAC
Source organism: Mesorhizobium sp. M0678 (assembly GCF_040320505.1). Lineage (NCBI taxonomy): Bacteria > Pseudomonadati > Pseudomonadota > Alphaproteobacteria > Hyphomicrobiales > Phyllobacteriaceae > Mesorhizobium > Mesorhizobium sp. M0678. The sequence goes on from NZ_JAMYPT010000008.1 coordinate 121,530, forward strand.
GAGATCTTCCACATCGCCAACAACAACGAGCCGATCCCCTTCGCCATGATCCGCTGGCGCGCCATCCTGAAGCAGGCGCGGATGAAACGCGGCCACGCCTGAACGGTGGGGAAAAAACAGACCGGCCGTCCGGTTTGCATTTCTGATGATGTGCTGACGAACGATCCCAAGCGTCAAGGCAGCCGCTTCACCGCCCCCAGCGGCGATCGCGGCACCACCGGCGACGACTGGATGATCGCCGTATTGGTCATCGCGAACGGAATGATCCGGTCGATTACCCGCTCGAGCTCGGCCACCGAGGCGACATGCGCCAGCGCGATGAAACAGTCTTCACCGGCGACCCGGTCGCATTGGGCGATTTCCGGTAGGTCGCGGATGATTTCGGCCACGACAGCGAGCTGGCCCGGCACCGGCCTGATCCGCAGCCACGCCGACAATTTCATGCCGAGCGCGGCCGGATTGATGCGCACCGTGTAGGCCTCGATCACGCCGCTCTCCTGCAGCCGCTTGATGCGCTCGGCCACGCTCGGCGCCGACAGGCCGACCGACCGCGCCAGTTCGGCGGTGCTGGTGCGCGCGTCCTTTTCCAGCAGGCGCAGGATTTTCAGGTCCGCCGGATCCAGATCGCTATTTTCATTTCGAAGGCGTTTCAGCGCAATGCTCCTTGCTTTCGGAAAGGAAATGGCCGAAATGCCCGGCCATTATCCATATCAATGGCAAAAATCGCCTGCGATACTGATCCCATGCAAGATCGGACGCAAGCCCCCGCAGCAAGTCCGGCACTCGCCGGCCCCGCCTTTATCTTGGCAAACGCGGTCCCGCCGCATCTCTGGTTCGGCGTCAGCGCCGTGTTCCACTATCTCGGACCGGCCTTCGCGGTGCTGCTGTTCCCGCATGTCGGCGTGCTCGGCATGGCGTGGCTGCGCATTGCCACCGCGGCGCTCGTCTTTGCCCCGCTGACCCGACCGTGGGCGGTCTTCGCCCGCGCCGATCGCTCGACGCAGTTGCTGCTTGTGGCCTTCGGCGCCTGCCTTGGCGTGATGAACTGTTCTTTCTACCTGGCGCTCGATCGGCTGCCGATCTCGCTGGTGGCAGCGATCGAATTCGTCGGCACGATCGGCGTCGCGCTTGTTGGTCTCAGAAGCCCGCGCAATCTCGCCGCCCTCGCAATCGCTGTCGCCGGCACCCTGTTGCTGATCGACGTCAAATGGTCGAGCGATCCCGTCGGCCTGTTCTGGGCCTTCCTCAACGGCACGCTGTTCGTTGGCTACATCGTTCTTGGCCACCGCGTCGCGCGCGCCGGCGCCGGCGACGGCATCGCCGGGCTGGGTGCCGCCATGGCGGTCGCCCTTCTCGTCGTTCTGCCGATCGGTTTCGCCGATGCTCTGCCGGCTTTCTCGGCGCCGCCGCTGCTGCTTGCGGCGGTCGGCGTCGGCATCTGCTCGTCGGTCATTCCCTATATTTGCGACCAGCTTGCCATGTCGCGGCTGCCGCGCTCCAGCTTCGCGCTGATGCTGTCATTGCTGCCGGTCACCGCAACGTTGATCGGCGTCATCGTGCTGCGGCAGGTGCCGAGCCTCACCGACTGCCTTGGCATCGCCCTGGTGATGGCCGGCGTGGCGTTCCATAAGCCGGCGCCGGACTGATCAGGCCAGCTTCTCCTTGAGGAAAGCGATCGTCCGGCCCCAGGCGAGGTCAGCCGCCTTCTTGTCGTAGCGGGCCGCCGACGTTTCGTTGTTGAAGGCATGGTTGGCGCCTTCATAGACATAGACCGAGTATTCCACATGGGCCGCGTCGAGTGCCTTCTTGAAGGCATCGATGCCGGCATTGGTGCGGGTGTCGAGCCCGGCATAATGCAGCATGAGCGCGGCCTTGATCTTCGGCACGTCCTCGGCCTGTGGCTGCATGCCGTAATAGGCGACGGCGGCGGCGAGGTCCGGCGCGTTGACGGCCAGCATGTTCACCGTGCCGCCGCCCCAGCAGAAGCCGACGGCGCCGACCTTGCCGTTGCCGTCCTTGTAGCCTTTGAGGTAGGCGACGGTTGCCACGGCATTGGCGGCGACCTGTGCTGGATCGAGCTGGGAAAACAGGTCACGTGCCCTGTTTTCATCGTCCGGCGTGCCGCCGAGCGGTGTCATGAAGTCCGGCGCAAGCGCCACGAACCCTTCCAGCGCCACGCGCCGCGCCACATCGCGAATATGCGGGTTGAGACCCCTGTTCTCGTGCACCACGATGACGGTGCCAAGCTTGCCGGTCTGGTCCGCCGGCCTGACCAGATAGCCCTTCATCTCGCCGGCGCTGCCGGGATAGCTGATGTCCTCGCCTTTCACACGCGGATCGTCTTCCGCCACGATTGCCGCCTGGGCCGAGTTCGCCGCCAGCAGCGGCGCGATCGCGGCAGCTGCCGCACCCGATCCGGCAAGCCTGGTCAATTGCTCCATGAAGCGCCGCCGGTCGAGCGTCAGATGCGTGTATTCGTCATAGGCGTCGATCATCGCCTGGGTAATGACAGGCTCGGCGGCAGTGGGTCCGGCACGTGTTGTCATGGCGCGCTCCTCGTCGGCGCCCCCCGCGGCAACATAGAGCCGAAGCTTGCCTGGTCCAGTCACGGCTGAGTGAGGCCGCCATAAGTCCCTGCACGAGGGCCGTGATGCCGCTGGCCCCACTGTCGTTAAATTTTGGTCCTTTGTGGCAATGCTAAATGCACGCACCACAATGTAAAAAGAAGTTACCGGGCTGTGCCTCACTCGGGCCATTTGGCGAACGACAATGGCCATTTGGCGGGAAAAGAATGCCTGATTGACGAAGGAACACGCCCATGACCTTTCCCTCCCCGCTTCTGGCAAGTGGGTTCGCCCTCGCCGCTATGGCTTTGCTGGCGCTGCGGTTCACTGCCTTCACCGCCTTCAAACGATCGTTGATCAAGATCCGCGCCAACCGGCACCCGCCCGCAAACACCAAAGCCTGAGGAAAGGTCATGGACGTTCAGGACATCATCAACACCGTCTCCCAGAAATCCGGTCTCAACCAGGCTTTGACGGAAAAGATCGCCGGCACGATTTTCTCGGTGCTCGAACACGAGGCGGAAGGCACGACTCTGTCCAGCTTCTTCGCCAAGATCCCGGGAGCCGACGCCCTGGCCAAGCAATATGATGTCATGGCTCCCGGCGCAGCTTCCGGTGGTGGCCTCCTGTCCTCGCTGGAGGGCGCGCTCGGCGGCGCTCTCGGCGAAAAGACCGGCGCGCTGATCAACGGCGTCGCCATACTCAAGGCATCAGGTCTTACGCTGGCACAGATCAGCCAGGCCGGCACGATGCTGGTCCAGCAGGCCGAGACAGCCGCCGGCCCGCAGCTGACCAGTGAGGTACTTGCATCGGTACCCGACCTGAAAGGGCATCTCGGGCTCTGAAGGAACTTCTCTATTTCGGCAGCGTATAAGCCATCACATAGTCGCCCGGCTTGGTACCGACCGAGCCGTGGCCGCCGGCAACGATGACGACGAACTGGCGTCCGTCGGCTACCGTGTAGGTCATCGGTGTCGACTGCCCGCCCGCCGGCAGCCGCGCCTGCCAGAGTTGTTTGCCGGTCGTCAGGTCATAAGCGCGCACATAGTCATCGACCGCCGCACCGAGGAAGGCGACGCCGCCGGCAGTGATCATCGGCCCGCCAATGCCGGGCACGCCGACCTTGAACGGCAGCGGCAATGGCGTCATGTCGTAGACGGTGCCATTGCGATGCTTGTAGACGATCTTGCCGGTCCGAAGGTCGGCACCCGCCACATAGCCCCAGGGCGGCGCCTGGCAGGGAATGCCGAGCGGCGACAGGAACGGCTTCAATATCACTGCGTAAGGCGCACCGTCATTGCGATTCAGGCCTTGTTCGCTGCCCTTGGTGTCACCGGGCGGCGGCACGTCGGCGCGCGGCACCAGCTTGGAGATGAACGCCAGGTACGTCGGCATGCCGAACATCACCTGCCGGACCGGATCGACTGCCACGCCGCCCCAGTTGAAGGTGCCGAAATTGCCGGGGTAGATCAGCGAGCCCTGCAGCGACGGCGGCGTGTAGCGGCCCTCATAGCGCAACTTCCGAAGCTCGATCCGGCAGGCCAACTGGTCGAACATGGTAATGCCCCACATGTCGGCGCCGGTCAGCGGTTTCGGACTGAAGCTGAGATCCGAGAGCGGCTGCGTCGGCGAGGTATGGTCGCCCTCGATCGCGCCGCCCGGCGCCGGCACTTCCTTGACCGGAACGATCGGCTCGCCGCTGCGCCGGTCGAGAACATAGAGGTCGCCCTGCTTGGTCGGCCCGACCAGCGCCGGCACCACGCCACTTTCCGTGGTGATGTCGACCAGCGTCGGCTGCGCCGGCACGTCCATGTCCCAGAGATCGTGGTGCACGGTCTGCCGCACCCAGCGCAATTGTCCGCTGTTGAGATCGAGCGCGGTGATCGAAGAGGAGAATTTCTCGTCATTGGCGCTGCGCCCGGCGCCGAGCTGGTCCGGCGTCTTGTTGCCGAGCGGCACATAAAGCAGGCCGAGCTTCTCGTCGGCGCTTGCCGTCGACCACATGTTGGGCGAGTTGTTGGTGTAGGTCTGGTCCGGCGGCAGCGGCGTCGTCTGGTCCGGATTGCCGGAATCCCAGTTCCACAACAGCGCGCCGGTGTCGGCATCGTAGGCACGGATGACCCCGGACGGCTCCTGCGTCGAATAATTGTCGTTGACCGCGCCGCCGACGATGATCTTGTTGGCGACGATCAGCGGCGCCGAGGTCGAATAATAATAGCCCGGCTTCGGATATGGCATGTTGGCGACCAGGTTCAGCGTGCCGCCTTCGGCGAAAGTCGGGCAGACCTGGCCATTCGCCGCATCGAGCGCGATCAGCCGGGCGTCGGATGTCGGCAGGTAGATGCGTGTGGCGCAGGGCTGGCCGGCGGCGACCTTGGCATCGGCATAATAGGACACGCCGCGGCAGGTCTGGTGCTGGCGGTCCTTGTTGAGCTTGACCTGCGGATCGAACCGCCATTTCTCCTTGCCGCTCGCGGCATCGATGGCGATGGCGAAATTATGCGGCGTGCAGATGTAGAGCGTGTCGGCGATTTTTAGCGGCGTCACCTGATAGGTCGTCTCGCCGATGTCGTCGGGCCCTTTCACGTCGCCGGTGCGGTAGGTCCAGGCCGGCTGCAGATTGGCAACGTTTTCAGCGGTGATCTGGTCGAGCGGCGAATAGCGCTGGCCATATTGCGTGCGACCGTAATAGTGCCATTCGCCAGCCGGCACGTTGCCGCCAAGATCGGCCGTCGGCGTCACCTTGTCGGTGTTGAGTTCACCCGCAATATCCTTTGGATCGGTCGTCATCGAATAGCCGGCGACGGCAAGCGATGCCAGCACGGCGAGGATAAGCGGCGCGCGTCCGTCGGGACCGGTAAGCCCGCGCCGCGCCCATGGCGTCAACAGCCATAGCGCGACAAGCACGATGATGCCGCCGCGCGGGCCGAGCTCCCACCAGTCGAAGCCAATCTCCCAGACCGCCCAGGCGAGCGTGCCGAGCACGATCGCCGCGTAGAGCCACAGCGCCGTGGATCTGCGCCTGTAGAGCAGCCAGGCCGCGACAAGGAAAGCTAGACCGACGATGACGTAGTACCAGCTGCCGCCCAGCGTCACGAGCCAGATGCCGCCGCCGCCAACCGCCAGGCCGATGAGGAAAAGGATCAGGGAGGTAATGACCACAGCCAAGACGGTGCTCCTTCGACTGGTGCGCTCCGCGACGCGTCCATGGGCAACCCCGCATTGCGTTCCTGCCCCCACGCAACTTTCTCCGGCCCGCTTCCCCTGTCAAGCAAGCTCGGCGTTTTACGGTGCCGACCCTCAGCAAGCCCGGCGTTTTGGTTAGCGGACCCATTCAGATTGTGAGTCTACCGACTGGACAGAGAACAAAACGGAGACACTTCTGGCCTTTCGCTGCCGAATCACTACATTCGGGGGGAGATGTCCGGCTTTTCGGAAGACATGCCCTTTTTTGACGAACCGAACGCGCGGCCCGCGGCCCCGTCGGGCATTGCCGCGCGCGCCATGGCTGCCCGCAGCAACCAGAACAACGCGCCCGATTATCTCAACGGCCTCAACCCCGAGCAGCGGCTGGCGGTGGAAACCACCGAAGGCCCGGTGCTGGTGCTGGCCGGCGCCGGCACCGGCAAAACGCGCGTCCTGACCACCCGCATCGCCCACATCCTTGCCACCGGCAAGGCTTTCCCCTCGCAGATCCTCGCCGTCACCTTCACCAACAAGGCGGCGCGCGAGATGAAGCAGCGCATCGGCCTGTTGATCGGTGAAGGCAATGTCGAGGGCATGCCGTGGCTCGGCACCTTCCACTCGATTGGAGTGAAGCTGCTGCGCAGACATGCCGAGCTGGCCGGGCTCAAATCCGACTTCACCATTCTCGACACGGATGATGTCGTGCGCCTGATCAAGCAGCTTATCCAGGCCGAAGGGCTGGACGACAAGCGCTGGCCGGCCAAGCAGTTCGCCCAGATGATCGACGGCTGGAAGAACAAGGGCCTCGGTCCTGCCGACATCCCCGAGGGCGATGCCCGTGCCTTCGCCAACGGCAAGGGCCGCGAGCTCTACAAGGCCTATCAGGAGCGGCTGAAAACGCTGAACGCTTGCGACTTCGGCGATCTCCTGTGCCATCCGATCCGCATCTTCCGCGCCAATCCGGACGTGCTGAAGGAATACCACAAGCGCTTCCGCTACATCCTCGTCGACGAATATCAGGACACCAACACCGCCCAGTACATGTGGCTGCGGCTGCTGGCACAGCGGCCGCAATCCTCCCCCCTTGAGGGGGAGGTGCCCGCGAAGCGGGCGGAGGGGGTTGCCGCAGAAGGCACCGCTAGAGCGTCGAGCACTGCCGCCGGTAGGTCAAGCACTGCCGCACGGACCCCACCCGACCGGGCTTCGCCCGGCCACCCTCCCCTCAAGGGGGAGGGAAGCCCGCGCCTGTCCACCGTAAATATCTGCTGCGTCGGCGACGACGACCAGTCGATCTATGGCTGGCGCGGCGCCGAGGTCGACAACATCCTGCGCTTCGACAAGGATTTTCCCGGCGCCACCATCATCCGGCTGGAGCGCAACTATCGCTCGACCGCGCACATCCTCGGCACCGCCTCCCACCTCATCGCCCACAATGAGGGCCGCTTCGGCAAGACGCTGTTCACCGAAAAGATCGCCGAGGACGACGAGAAGGTGCATGTCCACGCCGCCTGGGATTCCGAAGAGGAGGCCCGCGCCGTCGGCGAGACCATCGAGGCTTATCAGCGCCAGAAGCACAATCTCAACGACATGGCGATCCTCGTCCGCGCGTCCTTCCAGATGCGCGAATTCGAGGACCGCTTCGTCACGCTCGGCCTCAACTACCGCGTCATCGGCGGCCCGCGCTTCTACGAGCGCCTCGAAATCCGCGATGCGTTGGCCTTCTTCCGCGTCGTCGCACAAGGCGCCGACGACCTCGCCTTCGAGCGCATCGTCAACGTGCCGAAGCGCGGCCTTGGCGAGGCCACCATCCGCCAGATCCACGACACCGCACGGGCGCTGCGCATCCCGATGCTGGAGGCGGCGGCAAAACTTGCCGAAAGCGACGAGCTGAAGCCGAAGCCGCGCGCCGCGCTGCGCGAGGTCGCGGCCAATTTCGAGCGCTGGCAGAAGGCGCTGGAAACCACCCCGCACACCGAGCTCGCCGAGACCATTCTGGAGGAGAGCGGCTACACCGACATGTGGAAGAACGACCGCTCGGTCGAAGCACCCGGCCGGCTGGAGAACCTCAAGGAGTTGATCCGCTCCATGGAGGAGTACGAATCGCTGCGCTCCTTCCTCGAACACGTCGCACTCGTCATGGACGCCGAGCAGAATGCCGAGCTCGACGCGGTCAACATCATGACGCTGCATTCGGCCAAGGGCCTCGAATTCGAGACGGTTTTTCTCCCTGGCTGGGAGGAAGGGCTGTTCCCGCATCAGCGCGCGCTGGACGAGGGCGGCCGCTCAGGGCTGGAGGAGGAACGCCGCCTCGCCTATGTCGGCCTGACCCGCGCCAAGAAGAACCTGCACATCTGGTTCGTCTCCAACCGCCGCATCCACGGCCTCTGGCAATCGACCATCCCGTCGCGCTTCCTCGACGAACTGCCGGAAGCTCATGTCGAAGTTTCCGAGAGCGGCAACTCCTATGGCGGCTACGGCAATGCCTATGGCGGCGGCTCGTTCGCCTCCGGTCGCGGTGGCCAAGGGGCGGGCAGGCAGAACCCCTATGGAGCATCGCGCTTCGACAACATCGGCGGCAACAACGGCGCCGAGAAATCCGGCGCTTTCTCCAGCACCTATGCGACGCCGGGCTGGCAACGCGCCCAAACGAACCGCACCGAGGCCACCGACCGCAATTGGGGCACGCGCTCCGGCCACCAGGTCGAGCGCATCGGCTATGGCGAAACCGACTCCGGCTACGGCGCCGGCCGCACCTCGGTCAAGGGCCGCACCATCGACGGCGAGCTGGTCGCCAAATCCGTCGCCGACACGCCGTCCCCCTTCAGCGTCGGCGACCGCGTCTTCCACCAGAAATTCGGCAACGGCAACATCTCGGCCATCGAAGGCAACAAGCTGACCATCGACTTCGACAAAGCCGGCCAGAAACGCGTGCTGGACGGGTTTGTGACGGGGGTTTGAGGTCGCCGGTCACCGATACCGCGCCTGGTTCCACTTATGGCCGAGCAGCGACAGGATGATGATCAGGCCGTTGAAGAACTGGACGTAGAAGCCGCTCAGGCCCGCCGCGACGACGCCGGTCTGGATGAAGGAGACGGTGACCGCGCCGATCGCGCCGCCGACGACGGTGCCGATGCCGCCCCAGGTCGGAGTGCCGCCGACGAACACCGATGCCAGCACCGGCAGCAGGTATCCGTCGCCCGCCGTCGGCCACCAGGTGAAGTTGATCATCACCGAGAACGTGCCGGCGATTGCCGCGCCGATGCCGACGAAGACGAACACCTTCACCCTGACGCGCTTGACGTCGATACCCATCTGCTGGGCGCTGTCGGGATTGTCGCCGACCACCTTGACCTGCGCGCCGAAGCGATGGCGGTTGTAGAGCAGCGCCGACAGCACGACGAAGGCGATGGCCCAGAAGATCTGCACCGGAATGCCGTAAACCTGGCTGGAGAAGATCTTGTAGGCCCAGCTGTCGGCAAGGCCGGTCAGCGCCGTCGACCTGCCCTCGTTGATGATCTGGATCAGGCCGCGCAGCAGGAAGTTCATGCCGAGCGTGGCGATCAGCGACGACAGCCCGCCATAGACGACCAGCGAGCCGACCAGGAAGCCGAGCAGCATGCCGGTGACCATTGCGGCGGCGATGCCGAGGAACGGGTCGTAGCCGGCCTGCACGACCAGCGCGAAGACCCATGAGGCAAAGCCCATCGTCGCCGGAAACGACAGGTCGATCTCGCCGCAGGTGACGACGAAGACCAGCGGCACCACCACGAACAGCGCCACCGGCAGCGTGGTCAGCACGGAGCTGTAAAGATACCAGGTGGTGAACACGATCGGGTTGGCGATCATGAACACCGCCATCATGACGATGAACACGGCAAGCGTGCCGAGCGCGGCGCGGTTGTCGAGGATGAACCCGCGCAGCCAGTTGTCGGACGGGTGTCTCCACTCTTTCCCGGCGGCCTCATTATGCGTGCCGCCGAGGGGGCTCTGCAGATCGGGTTCCATGGTCTTGCTCATCGTGCCGCCCTCTCCGCATCGCCCGCGTCGTGCAACCCCGGCAATCCGCTGGGGTGGGCGACGTCTTCCATGAAATTGATCAGGTCCTCGGCCGATTTGACCTCGCTGCGGTCGGCGCTGAGCGCGACCTTGCCGCGGTCCAGCACCACGAAGCGATCGGCGATATCGAAGACGTGGTGGATGTTGTGGCCGATGAACAGGATCGAGCGACCGCTCGCCCGCACCTGGCGCACGAAGTGGAAGACCTTGGCGGTCTCGGTCAGCGATAGCGCGGTCGTCGGTTCGTCGAGGACTATCAGCTCCGCCTTCTTATAGATGGCCCGCGCGATCGCCACGCCCTGGCGTTCGCCGCCCGAGAGCTGGCCGACGATCGACTGTGGCGTGAACACTTTCGAGGTGAAGCCGATCTCGCGCATCAGCCGGCTCGCCTCCGCAATCTCCTTGTTGACCTTCAGCCAGCCAAGCCAGCCGGTGAGCTCGCGGCCCATGAAGATATTGCGCACGATCGTCTGCTGCACGGCGAGCGCCCGGTCCTGGAACACCGTTTCGATGCCGGCGTCGCGCGAGCGCGCAGGGCTCCATCCGGTCACCGGCTTGCCGCGGACGAGAATCTCGCCGCTGGTCGGTTTGACCACGCCGGACAGGATCTTGATCAGCGTCGACTTGCCGGCGCCATTGTCGCCGATCAGACCGACCACCTCGCCGCGATCGACGCTGAGATTGACCCCGCCCAGCGCATAGACCTGGCCGTAGGACTTGCTGATGTCGCGCAGTTCGATGATGCGTTCGGCCATGGCGATCCTCGCTTGATGTCGCGTGCCGGCCTTTTCGCCGGCGGTCCCGCCGGCCGGGCTCGATCCCGGCCGACGGCTTGGGAGGTCAGCGCAACGCCTGCTTGGCGAGCTCGGCGACGATCTCGTAATTCTGCGGCGTGACGAAGCCGGCGCCGGTATCGACATTCATCGGCGCAAGGCCGAGCACTACCTGCTGGCAGAGGCTGAGGATCGGCAGATAGCCTTGCAGGAACGGCTGCTGGTCGGCCGTCAGCTGCACCCAGCCGCCCTTGAAGCCCTCGACGATCTGCGGGCTGGTGTCGAAGCCGAAGTTGAAGATATCGCCCGGCTTCCTGCCCGCCGCCTGCATGTAAGTCGGGACGTTGCCCAGCATCTGTCCGCCGGGATAGCCAACCGCCTTGACGTCGGGATTGTTGAGCAGTGCCGCGGTGATCACCGGAAGGGCCAGATTTGGGTCGGAAGCCCATTCGCCGCTCGGTGGCGAGGAGAGTTGTATGACCTCGACGCCCGCTTCCTTGAGGGCAGCGACAGTGCCGCGTTCTCGCGCGCCGCGGCTCTCGTTCTCGAACGGGCCGATCATGATTGCCTTGTCGCCGGCCTTGAGCCCGGCCAGCTTGACCGCCTCGGCGCCAAGCGCGCGGCCCTGCTGCTCCTGCTGGGCACCGACATAGCCGCCGCCGAACGCCGCCGTGACCGTCGGCACCGGCACGTTCTGGTACATTATCTTGATGCCGTCCTTGTGCGCCTGTTCGGCCAACGGCATGATCGCGGCGTCGCCGGGGTGGCCCATCATGGCGATGCCTTGGGGCTTGACCGCGACAGCCTCGCGCAATTGCTGCACCATCTTCTCGACATCCCACTGGGAAAAGATGTAGTCGACTTTCGGCCCGAGATCGGCCGCCGCCTGCTTGGCGCCATTATAGACGATCGTGCCGAAGGCATCGCCCTCCGCCCCGCCGACGAAGAAACGGATATGGACATCCTTGCACCACTGGGCATCGAGCGCCTGCGCCGGCAAGGTCGAGAGTGCGGCGGCGAGCGCCATCGCGGCTGCCGCGACGGTCGAGCGCAGAACTGTCCTTCTCATCGTAATGCTCATGCACTTATCCTCCCTTTGTTCCCTCGCTAGCCGAGGGGTTTCGACGATCGCTTCGGCATTGCGCCGCAATCTTTCGCTGGCCGGCACCTCCCGCCGGCCGAAACTTCTCACACCGGGTTCGGCAGGTAGCTCGCGCCTCCCCGGCATTGTTGGAGATAATCCAGCGCACGCGCCTGGCCGGTGATCTCGAGATCGCCGCGATAGACCGGGTCGTGCCAGCCCTCGATGTCGATGGCGCCCTTGTAGCCGACCAGCCGCAGCTCGCTGATCACCCGCGTCCAGTCGCTATCGCCGAAGCCAGGGGTGCGCATCTGCACGAACGGCAGGCGGCCGAACACGCCATGTTCGCGGATCACGTCCCAGCGCACCGTCGCGTCCTTGCCGTGGACGTGGAAGATACGCTGCGCCCATTTGCGGATCTGCGGGATCGGATCGATCAGATAGACCAGCTGGTGGCAGGGCTCCCACTCCAGGCCGAGATTGTCGTCCGGCAATTCGTTGAACATCAGCTCCCAGGCGTCCGGATTGTGGGCGATGTTCCAGTCGCCGCTGGCCCAGTTGCCGTCCATCGCGCAGTTCTCGAAGGCGATGCGCACGCCCTTGTCGGCGGCCCGCTTTGCCAGCTTCCCCCAGACCTCGCGGAAGCGCGGCAGGCTGTCGGGCAGCGGCTTGCCTCGGATGCGACCGGTGAAGCCGCTGACCACATTGGTGCCGAACAGATGCGCGTTGTCGATGATCGTTTCCCACGCCTCGAGCACGCCGCGATCGATCTCGCCGCTCTCCAGCGGATTGCCGAACACGCCGATCGACGAGACGATGACATCGGCATCGCCGATCGCCTCGCGGATCTCGCCCGCCAGCCGCGGAATGTCCTTGCCGCCCAGCGTCTGCCAGAAGAACGGCTGGATGCTCTCGAATCCGAGCGGCAGGATCTGCCTGACATAGGCGGCCGGGTCGTCGAGGTTGGCGCGCACCATGGTGCCGATCCTGATGTCGAGCAGCGGGTTTGGCATCATGATCCTTCCTGTGAGGCGATAGCGACCCGGCGCCCGGTTTCGGCGCTCTCGATCGCAGCGAAAACCATGGACAGGCTCTTGATGTTGTCGGCGCCGCGCGTCTCCGGCGCGGTGCCGGTCTCGGCGGCGCGGACGAAATCCTGGATGATGCCGAGATGGCCGCCGACGCGATCTGCCGGGTCGAGCGGCGGCACGGCTATCGGTTCGGTGCGGTCGAACAGGCCTTCACGGACCGGCCGCACGACTTCCGCCTTCAACCCGTCCGCGCCGTCCCAGACAATGCTGCCGCGCTCGGCGACGATCCGCCATGTACTGTCCCAGCTGGTACGGAAGCCGGCCGCGCACCAGCTGCCGGCATAGGTGAACAGCTTGCCGCCGCCGAGGTCGAAGCTTGCGGTTGCCGACGACCCTTGCCGATACCAGGAGTTGGCCGGCTCCCACTCCTGGCAATAGACGCCGGCCGGTTCGCCGGCCACCATGTAGCGGGCTGCATCGAATGTGTGGATCGCCATATCGAGCAGCAGCACATGGCGCATCTCTTCGCGAAAACCGCCGAAATGCGGCGCAACGAAGAAATCGGCGTGGATGCTGGTTGGCGCACCAATGGCGCCGGAATCGAGAAAGCGCCGGATGCGCCTGACGTTGGCGACATAGCGGCGGTTCTGCACGACGGCATGGATGCGGCCGGCGCTGCGGGCCGCCTCGACAATAGCACGCGCATTGTCCGGGCTGTCGGCCAGCGGCTTTTCGGTCAAGAGATGGCAATGGTGGGCAAAGGCGGAAAGCGCGACCTCGCGGCGGGCGGCGGGAACCACCACGTCGAACACCGCGTCGGGCCTGGTCTGGTCGAGCACGGCGTCGAGGTCGGTTCCGATGACGGCGCCGGAAAGCTCGTATTCGCGCGCCCTTGCCCGCGCCCTTTCGGCGTCGAGATCAACCAGGCCGACAATGGCGAGCCCGTCGATCTGCTTGGCTGCATCGAGCCAGGCTTTGCTCATCGCGCCGCAGCCGACCAGGACGACATTGATCATCCAGCACTCCTCCCTCTCGGCCCCTCCAGACCGATCGTCACGGCGTTCACGGCAGGGCCGCAAACGTTCTTCCGTAAACGTTTACGAGAACACACCCGATGGCGTAGAATGTCAATTGGCCGATAGCGAAAAACGTGATGCCGGCTTGGCCTGAAGAGCGGCCGGTGCTAGCCAAGCAAGGGGGAGAACTGTCCTTTGGCGTCCAGTATTCACGACCTTGCACGTCACCTGAACATTTCGATCGGCACGGTGTCGCGCGCACTCAACGGCCGCGCCGACGTCAATGCCGACACACGCCAGCGCGTGCTCGATGCGGCCAAGAAGCTGAATTATTCGCCGAACCAGTCCGGCCGCAGCCTGCGGCGCGGCGCCACCCATTCGATCGCCTTCATGCTGCAGCCTCATCCGGGCGACCAGGAATATGGCGAGCCGTTCTTCATTCCGTTCCTGACCGGGTTGCAGGCCAAGCTCGCCGAAAGCGCACTCGACCTGATCGTGGTGATGGGCGCGCCGGGCGACTATCAGCAGGAGCGCCTGCGCCGTGTCGTCGAGACGCGGCGGGCCGATGCCGTGGTGCTGGCCTGGACGCGGCGCGAGGACGAGCGCATCGACTATCTGACCCAGGCCGGTTTCCCGTTCGCGACGCTCGGCCGCAGCCGCTCCGGCGGCGATTCCTATCCCTCGCTCGACCTCGATTTCGAAAAAGCCGGGGCTGACGCGGTCGATCGTCTCGTCGCGCGCGGTCACCGCCGCATCGCCGCCATCCGCCCGTCGCTCGACCTCAATTTCGGCTATCTGTTCCTCGCCGGCTATCGCAAGGCGTTGCGGCGGCACGGCATCGAATTCGACCTCGAGTTGATCGCCGACGGCTTCATCAACGAGGCCGGCGGCTACGCGGTGACGCCGAAGGTCATGCACTCCAAGGACCCGCCGACGGCCATCATCTTCAACAACGACGCGATGGCGCTTGGCGGCTGCAAGGCTCTGGCCGAGGCGGGCATCAGGCCCGGCCACGACGTTGCGGTGATCGTCATCGTCGACACGCCGCTCTGCCGCTATTTTTCGCCGGCGCTGACCGGCTTCCGCCCGGCGCTTGAGCCGATGGGCGAGCGGTTGGCCGAAATGCTGCTGGCATCGATCCCGGCTTACGCCGGCGCCGAAGGCGCACGCATCATCCGTGAAGTCTGGCCGCTGGAACTGATCGCGCGCGACAGCGATTGAATCGCGGCGGTCACTGAGCAGGCTCAGATTGATCAAGACCCCCGCGCCCGCGCTCTGGCGTTGCGACCAGCGAGGCAGCGGCGGCATTGGCGGCGGCAAGTGCCGCCTCGACGGGCTGCCCACGCGCAAGCCCAGCCGCGAAGGCCCCAACGAATTCATCGCCGGCACCGTGGGTGCTGATGACCTTCACCGGCATCGCAGGCAGTGCGAACGCCTGGCCGCCACGGTCGCGATAGGCAACGCCCTCGCCGCCTGCCGTGACGATCGCGGCCGGATAGGAACCGACGAGCATACCGGCCGCCTTCGCAGCCCCCTCGAGCGTGTCGACGACCGCAACGCCGGCCAGGAATTCCGCCTCGATGGCATTGACGATGACGATATCGGTGAGTGCGACCAGTTCGGCTGACAGCTTTCGCGCGGGTGCCGCGTTGAGGACGACGCAGCCGCAATGCGCCTTCACCGCCCGCGCCGCGGCAATGTTGGCGCCTTCCGGTACCTCGTTTTGCAGCAGCAGAACCGCCGTTTGCGCGATCAGCTCGGCCGCCTCAGTAATGTCCTTTTCGCCGAGAGTGAGATTGCTGCCCGAGACGATTACCGCGCCATAGTCGCCGCTGTCGTCGAAGATCGCTACGCTCATGCCCGAGCCGGCGCCCGCAGCCACTCCCACGAAGCGCTGGTCGACGCCGTTGCGATCGAGATTGTCGAGAAGCGCGCGGCCGAAATCATCGTCGCCGACAGCGCCGATCATTGCCGCACGCACGCCGGCCCGCGCTGCCGACACCGCCTGGTTGCCGCCCTTGCCGCCGCATTTTGGATGCCAGGCATGGCCGGTGACCGTTTCGCCCTTGCGTGGGCGATCGGGGGCTTCGACCATGATATCGTAATGCAGACTGCCGAATACGGTCACCAGCGGCGGGGAAGCCGTCATGTGCCCTTATCTTTCCGTTTCGACGTCACCGCAGACATGGTGCGGCCGAGATTGCGCTCCGCCGCCTGGTAGTCGCGTTGCGCGACCGCCACGAACAGCGCGTCGAGGATGTTGAGCTGGGCAATGCGCGCCGCTGCGTTCTCACCCATCAACGGCGAGCCTTGCGCGGTCGAGCAGAGCACGATGTCGGCGACGGCTGCCAATGGCGAGTTGTCATAGTTGGTGATGGCCAGCGTGCGCGCGCCGCTTTTGCGCGCAAGCTGGATGGCGTCGATGACGGCGCTGGTATTGCCGGAATGCGAAAAGCCGACGGCGATGTCGTCGGCGCCGAGCAGCGAGGCGGACATTAGCATCATGTGCGAATCGTCGTAGACAGAGGTGCGGATGCCGATGCGCAGGAATTTGTGCGAAACGTCGCGTGCGATCTGCGCCGAGCCGCCGACGCCGTAGAAATCGCGATTCCTGGCGCGGTAAAGCAGATCGGCGGCACGGTCGAAATCGTCCATGTCGAGGATGGCCAGCGTCTCCTCCAGCGCCTGGATGGAGGTGCGGAACACCTTCTGCACGATCTCGGCCGAACTGTCGTCCACCGACAGCTCCTGATGCATCTCGGCGGTCGGCAGGCGGCTGTATTCATAGACCGCCGTGCGAAAGTCGCGATAGCCGGAAAAACCCAGCTTCTTGGCGATCTTGACCACCATCGCCTCCGAGACACCGGCCTCCTCGGCGATCTGCTTGAGCGGTATGGTCTCGTCGAAGCCGCGCCGTCCGAAGACCGTTTCAACCACCTTCGCCTCGAGCGGCGTCAGATGCGGCATCATCATGCGAATGCGCGGTCCTACTGCTTTCAGGTCCAGCCCGGTCAAGGTCATCCACGTCCCCTCGTCACGCGATCGATAAGCATCGCGGCGAGGATTATAAGGCCAGTTGCCAGGAGCTGATAGAAGGACTGCACGTTCATCAGCGTCAGGCCGTTGCGCATGCTGCCAAGAATGACGGCACCCAGGATGGTGCCGACGACGCTGCCCTTGCCGCCCATCAGCGAGGCGCCGCCGATCGCCGCCGCTGCTATGGCGTCGAGCTCCCAGAGATTGCCCAGAATGGGTTCGGCCGCACCCAGCCGGCCGATCAGGATCTGCGCTGCAAGCGCTGCCAGCAGGCCCGAGATCATATAGGCGGCGATCTTGGTGCGGGCGATCGGCACGCCGGCTATGTAGGCCGCCTCCTCATTGCCGCCGACGGCGAGCAGATATTCGCCGAACGGCGTCTTCTTGAGGATGATCCAGGCAATCAGCGCGACCACCGCCACGATGATGACCGCCAACGGCAATCCGAACAGCGAGCCGTTGAAGATGGCACGGAAGCCGGCAGGCAGGCCGAGCACCGGATTGCCGCCGGTATAGATCAGCGCCAGCGCCCGGTAGGTGCTGAGCGTTCCCAGCGTGACGATGAAGGGCTGCAGCCCGACATAGGCGACCAGCACGCCGTTGAGCAGTCCGCAGGCAAGGCCGATGGCGAAGCCGGCGGCGATGGCCAGCGGAAACGGCACACCGGCAACCAGCATCGAGGCCGAGATGACCGCCGAAAGGGCTGCCGTCGGCCCGACGGACAGATCGATGCCGCCCGAGATGATGACCAGCGTCATGCCCAACGCCAGGCAGGCATTGATGCTCGATTGCTGCAGGATGTTGATCAGATTGCGCTCGGCAAAGAAGCCGGGGACCAGTGCACCGAAGACGGCGAGGATCACCACCAGTCCGATCAGCGTGCCGGCGTCGCGCACGGAAAACCGGTGCAGGAGATCTGCCCTTGGGCGCGCTGCTGTGTGTTCGATTATATCGGTCATCCGCTGGTCCTGTCCGTTATGCACCGGCCCGATGGCCTTGCGCCTTGCCGGCCTCAATCTCCGTTTGGGGTATGGCGTGCGCGGCGATCGCCTGTTCGCTGAGACTTGCACGGCCCAGTTCGGCGGCGACCGTGCCGTCGCGCATGACCAGCACGCGGTCGGCGAGCCGGATCACCTCGGGGAGTTCGGACGACACGACGATTACCGAATGGCCTTCGGCGGCGAGTTCCTCGATCAGGTGGTAGATCTCCGCCTTGGCGCCGACATCGATGCCGCGCGTCGGCTCGTCGAATAGAAGGATCCGCGTTCCCGCCGCCAGCCAGCGGCCGATGATCGCTTTCTGCTGGTTGCCGCCGCTGAACAGGCGGATCGGCCGGTCGAGCAGGAACGGCCTGAGATTGACCCGCTTCATCTTCTCGGCTGCGACCCGTTTCAGCCTTTTGTGATCGATGACGCCGCGCGGCGCGAACACGCCCATCGAGGCCAGCGCCATGTTGCTGGAGATCGACCGCAGCGGCACGATGCCTTCGCGCTTGCGCTCCTCCGGCACCAGGCCGATGCCGGCCGCGATGGCGTCGCGCGGACTGGAAAGCTTTACCGCCTTGCCGTCGATCTCTATTGCGCCTGATGAGGCCCGGTCGGCGCCGGCCAGGAGCCGCAGCAGTTCGGTGCGGCCCGAGCCGACCAGGCCGGCAACGCCCAGCACCTCGCCGCGATGCAGGTCGAACGAAACGTCACGGACCTTGGTTGCCGAGGCGAGGCCACGCAAGCTCAGCCTGACCTCGGGGGAAGCATGCGAGCGGTGTTGTTCCTGGGCAAGCTCGCGGCCGACCATCATCGAAACGACGGCCTTTTCCGACACCTGCGCGAGATCGACGGTTTCGACCACAACGCCGTCGCGCATGACAGTGGCGCGCTCGCAGATGCCGAACACCTCGTCCAGCTTGTGCGAGACATAAACGACGGCGACACCGTCGCGTGCCAGACCGGCAATGACTTCCGCCAGCCGTTCGAACTCGCTCGGCGTGAGGCTCGACGTCGGCTCGTCCATCGCCACGATCCTGGCGCGGTCGAGCAGCGCCCGGGCGATCTCGACGATCTGCCGCTGCGCCACCTTCAGCGAGCCAAGCGGGGCTGCCGGATCGATGGTCGGGTCGATGGCGGCCAGGGCTTCCGCAGCGCGGCTTTCCTGCTCGCCCCGTGCGACGAAGACGCCGCCGCGCGTCAACGGATGGCCGAGAAACATGTTCTGGGCGACGCTGAGGCGTGGCACCTGCTGTAACTCCTGATGGATCATCGCCACGCCGGCGGCGCGCGCCGCGACCGGGTTGTTCAGCGTCACCGGTTTGCCGTCAATAAGCACGCTTCCCGCCGTCGGCCGGTAGACGCCTGACAGGATGCGCAGCAGCGTCGACTTGCCGGCGCCGTTTTCACCGAGCAGCCCATGGATTTCGCCGGCGCCGACCGAAAAGGACACATCGCTCAGCGCCCGCACGGCCGGAAACACCTTGGAAATGCCCTCGAATTGCAGCCGGGAGATGACTGACATTGCTTCGGTTCTCCAGGCAAGGTGCCGACCCAAGGCCGGCACCTGCCGGCCCTGCTCTACTGGCCCGCTGCCGCGTCCTCGAGCAGCGCCTTGCGCACGGCGTCGCCGGCGCCAGAGTAGCGGTCGGCATTGTCCTTGGTGATCAGCGCCTGCGGCGTGGCGACGACGCGCGGCAGCTTCTGCCCGGCCACCAGTCGCAGCGCCGATTCCAGCGCCACCTCGCCGGTCAGCACCGGGAACGAATCGACGGTGCCGGTCAGCTCGCCGGCGCGGATCGAGGCATAGGCGTCGGAGATGCCGTCGGTGCCGAACACGGCGACCTTGTCCTGCAGCCCGGCAGCCTTGACCGCCTCGACGATGCCCAGCGCCATGCCGTCATTGTTGGCATAGAAGCCGATCAGGTCGGGGTGCTGCTGCAGGATGTTGGTGGCAGCGTCGTAGGAGGTCTGGCGATCCCAGTTGCCGGGGACGCTGGCGACGACCTCGAACTTGCCGGCCTCGGTGACCGTGGTCTTGAAACCGTCGGTACGCTGGACGGCGGCGTAGACGCCGGCCTGGCCTTCGACGATGGCGACCTTGCCGCCGTCCGGCCGATTCTTGATGAACCATTTGGCGACGCGCACGCCGTTGTCGCGCTGGACATTGCCGACATAGTGCTCGGCCTGCGGGATGACCGCGTCGTTGACGTTGACCACCGGCACATTGGCGGCCTTGGCCTGTTCCATGATCGGCTGCAGGTTGGAGTCGGTCTGCGGCGAAACGAGCAGCACGTTGTAGCCTTGCGTGACCAGGCCTTCGGCGATGGTGAGCTGGCCGAGCTGGTCGCCCTCGCTCTGCGCCGCCTGGTAGACCACGGGCACGCCGGTGCGGTCGCCGAACGATTTGTAGCCCTCTCCCAGCGAACGCCAGTATTCGTTGGTCAGCGTCTTGGAGACCGCACCCGCCTTGGTGCCCTCGGGCAGCTTGGGGAAAGCCCCGAACTTGGCCTCGACCTGCGACCAGTCGATGCGATCCTTCTCGGTGTCGGAATTGAGCGGCGCGAGGTCCGCGGAAAACGACGAGCCTATAGACAGCGCCATCAGGGCAGCGGTGGCGGTGGCAAGCAGAAATTTCATGGTCTTTCCTCCCTGGTTGAAAACGGCGATGGCGCCGGAGCTTCAGCTGTCCGGCCCGAGCATGGCTTCCTGGATGATGGCCTGCGAGGCGACCGCGTCCTGACGGTCGACGGCAGTGGACAGGCGATTGTCCTTTTCCAGCCGATCGACGACGCGCAGCATGCGCTTGACAGTCGCGATGTTGACTTCGCATTCGTGGACCGGGTCGAGCCCGGTCATGTCGGGGAACGTGTCGAAGTAGATGGCGCCGGCATAGCCGTCTCGACGGATCTGCCTGAGCAGCTCGATCGTCTGCAGCGTATGCACGGCCCCGACCATCAAGCCGTCGTCGCGCTTGGCGTAGCCGTCGTTGAGATGCACGCCGAGCAGCTTGCTGTGTCGCGCCACCAGCGCAGCGGCGAAAGCCGGCTGCTCGTCGGCGTAGAGCACATGGGCGAAATCGAGCGTCACGCCGAGATTGGGCAGGCCGATCTCGCGGATCGCCAGCAACGTCGTCGCCGCATCGGGCATCAGGCTGTAAGAGCGCGGCTCGTTGGGTTTGTATTCAAGGCTGATCTGGCAATCGGGGTCATGCGCCGCAACTTCACGAATTCCATCGATTTCGTGTTGCCAGAGCGTCGCATAATCGGCCTGGAAAGCATAATCGAAGCCATCCTGCCCGAGCCACAGCGTCATCAGGCCGGCGCCCGCCTCGCGGATGGCGTCGATGCCGGCCTTGGTCAGGTCGATGGCTTCGCGGCGAACGGAAGGATCTGGATTGGTGAAGGCACCGAGCTTGAAAGCCGGATTGGAGTAGTAGCGCATGGCGAAACCATTGATGGAAAGCCCGATGTCGCTGAGTTTGCGCGCCATTTCCGTAGGTTTTTCGCCGACATGGTCGGGGAAGTTGAGGTCGAGATCGGTCAACTCCGCAACCTTCGCCGCACGTGCCGCCATCTGCAGCATGGACGGTTTGCCGACAAGATCGGGCCACTCGGACTGTGGCCGCGAGGCAAAGGAATTGAGGCGGGTGGCGAAACGACAGGCAGTCATCGGGGACCTTTCATTGTCATAACTTTACATAATAACGATTATTTGTAAAGTTGTTAATTGCTCGCTCGGCGACGACGAGTTCGCCATACCCAGGCCAGTTGCAACCACGGGGGACAAGCAAGCGCGGCACTGTCACGCAAGTATCATGTTCGCGTCCTAGATCGCTTCTCCGAAGGCTTTCGCGGCATCCTTGATGCGACGCGGCGCTTTTTCGGGCCCCGGCAGCTTTGTCACAAAGAGGATTTCCATGAAAAACCTGCACCGAACCGCGTCCCTCGCCGTCGCGCTGGCGATGTTCACCGCCTTGACCCCGGCCTTGGCTGAAAACGCCGCAACCGTCGGCGGCGTCAGCTTCGTCAACAAGGGCATGGTCGGTGTCGGCCGCATCCCGGCCAGCCAGAAGGACAAGTTCGGCGAGACGTTTGGCTCCGGCTCAGGCATGTCGATCGACGCTGCCGGCTGGACGCATGGCGCCGATGGCTACAAGGGCTCGTTATGGCTGTTGCCGGACCGCGGCTACAATGTCGTCGGTACCACCGATTACCGCCCGCGCCTCAACACGATCGCCCTCGAGTTCGCCCCGATCGCGCCGGGTGCAGTGCCGGCCACCGGCCAGGAACAATCGGGCCTCAAGGCGACGCTTGCCGACACCATGCTTTTGACCGACGACAAGGGCGCCGACGCAACCGGCCTCGATCCGCTCAACGGCGTGCGTGCCGCGACCGACGACATGCCGATCCTGCCCGAAGCCAACGGCAAGCTCGCGCTCGATAACGAAGCGATCGCACGGCTGCCCGACGGCACGATGTTCATCTCGGACGAATACGGTCCGAACATCTACCGCTTCTCCGCCGATGGGCGTCTGATGTCGGCAACGCAGCCGCCGGCGGCGCTTGTCCCGATGCGTCACGGGACGCCAAACTTTGCTTCCAACAATCCGGGACTTGGCGCGGCAGACCCAGATCCGAAGGATCCCGAAACCGGCCGTCAGAACAACCAGGGCCTCGAAGGCATGGCGCTGACGCCGGACGGGAAGTTCCTGATTGCCGTGCTGCAGTCGGCCCCAAGGCAGGATGGCGGCGATTCCGCCTCGACGCGTCAGAACACGCGCGCGCTGGTCTACGATGCCTCGGATCCCGGCCAGCTCAAGCTCGCGCATGAATATGTCGTGCCGCTGCCGGTGTTCACCGATGCCAAGGGCAAAACCAAGATCGCCGCGCAGAGCGAAATCGTGGCGCTGTCGGACAAGACCTTCCTGATGCTGGCGCGCGACAGCGGCAATGGCCAGGGGCTGAAGGGCGACACCTCGCTCCACCGCGAGATCAGCGTCGTCGATGTGTCTGCGGCAACCGATGTCGCCGGCACAGAATTCGACAAGGACAAGCCGCTGGCGCCCAAGGGTGAGCTCGATCCATCGGTGACGCCGGCCAAGCTGACGCCGTTCATCGACATCAACGACAAGACCGAGCTCGGCCGCTTCGGGCTGCACAATGGTGCGCCCAACGACCGCAACAACCTTTCGGAGAAGTGGGAGGCGATGTCGGTGGTGAGCGTCCTCGATCCAACACTGCCCGACGACTATTTCCTGTTCGTCGCCAATGACAATGACTTCCTCACGCAGGACGGCTTCCAGGTAGGCGCGGCCTACAAGGCCGAGGATGGCGCCGATGTCGACACCATGTTCCTGGTCTATCAGGTCACGCTCCCAGGCCTCGCCAAGAAGTAGCGGCACCCATACAGGCGGACGCGCGGAACGCGTCCGCCTGAGCTGGCGCGATTGAGCGGTCGTGCCCTTCAGTTGCGGCTCGCCCGCGCAAGGACGGTGTCCTGGTGCGTTGCAAAACCTGCGACTGACGATCCAGTCGAAGGCACTTACCTCAACATCTCCGCGTCCTTTGGCACGCCGGCATCGATCGGCTCGGCCGTCCTGTTCGACACGGCGGCGATCTTCCCGGCGGCCGACAGGTTCGGGCGCACGAAGACCGGCGCGACGCCGTCGACGCGGCTGTAGAGGTCGATAATGTCCTGATTCATGAAGCGCACACAGCCGGACGAAGCGTTCTTCCCAATGGAATCCCACTCCGGTGTGCCGTGCAGCCGATACATCGTGTCCTTGCCGTCGCGGAAGAGATACAGCGCGCGGGCGCCAAGCGGGCTCTGCGGGCCGGGCGGCATGCCGTCCTTGTATTTCGCCAGTTCCGGCCGGCGTTGGATCATTTCCGGCGGCGGCGTCCAGACCGGCCACTTCTTCCTAGCCTGAACCACGGCGCTGCCGGTCCATCCGAAACCGGCCTTGCCGAGGCTGACGCCATAGCGAATTGCCTTGCCGCCGCCGCTCACCAGATAGAGGAAGTGCTCGGAGATATCGACGACGATCGTGCCTGGTTTTTCTCCGGTCGGATCGGACACGATTTGGCGAACGAATTTCGGATCGATCTTGGCTACCGGGATTGCCGGCAGTTGATAGCCCTCATCGACGCGCGCGGCATACATGCTTGCGGCATCGCCGAAAGCCGGATCGCTTGGCGCCGCGGTCACTGGCGGCGCTGCCACGTCCGTCGTGGTGCACGCCGAAAGAGCCACGGAGGCCGCGCCCAGAGCGGATGCACCAAGAAACGCGCGCCGGTTCAGGCGCTCAAAAAACAACGGAATATCGGACATGAGCCCCCCGGCTTGCCCTGAGATCCAGGAAATGCGGTCCCACGCGTCCGTGATCAATATCCGATTCCGGAAGCTTTGAGAACATGCTTAGATCAAGGCACGCCAGGCGGAATTTGCAGCGCCGCATCGACCCGTTCCGTTAAATCGGCAATCATTGCGGACCGGACTCAAGACAAGCCTTCGCCGAGTTGCCTGCCATGGATGACAACATGCCCGCGCGCCGGCGGACCGGCGACCTCACCAGTGGGCCTATCCCGCGCACCCTTCTACTGTTTGCCCTGCCGGTGCTCGGCTCCAATGTGCTGCAGTCGCTCAACGGCTCGATAAATGCCGTGTGGGTCGGCCGTTTCCTCGGTGAAGCGGCGCTGACCGCCACGTCCAATGCCAACCTTGTGCTGTTTCTCATCCTCGGCACCGTCTTCGGCATCGGCATGGCGGCGACCATCCTGGTCGCGCAATCCGTCGGCGCCCGCGATCTGCCCGAAGCCCGGCGCATCGTCGGCACCAGCGCCACCTTCTTCTTCCTCGTCTCGGTGGTGTTCGCGGTCTGCGGCTGGATCTGGGTCGATGCGATCCTCGATGCGCTCGGCACGCCGGCCGATGCGTTGCCGCTGGCGCGCTCCTATCTGCGCATCATCTTCCTCGCCGTGCCGATGATGAACCTGCTGTCCTTCGTCATGACGGTGCTGCGCGGCGCCGGCGATTCGCGCACGCCTTTCCTGTTCATGGCGCTGGCCGTCGTGCTCGACGTCGTTTTGAACCCGTTGCTCATCCTCGGCATCGGCCCGTTCCCCGAACTCGGCATCGCCGGCTCGGCCACCTCGACGCTGATCGGCCAGACGGTAAGCGTGGTTGCCATCCTGATCGTGCTTTATGCGCGCAAGCACCCGCTGCGGCTGGCCGGCGCTAATCTCGCTCTGCTGCGGCCGGACCCGGCGCTGCTGCGCATTGTCGTCTTCAAGGGCGTGCCGATGGGCCTGCAGATGATCGTCGTTTCGGCTGCGGCGCTGACGGTGATGGGCATGGTCAACTCGTACGGCTCGCAGGTTGCAGCTGCCTACGGCATAGCCGCACAGCTCTGGACCTATATCCAAATGCCGGCGCTCGCCATCGGCGCCGCGGTGTCGTCCATGGCGGCGCAAAATGTCGGCGCCAGGCGCTGGGACCGGATTGGACGCATCGCCACCTCCGGCGTCGGCTTCAACCTTGTGCTCACCGGCATGCTCGTCGCGCTGCTGTTCGTATTCGATCGCGCGGTGCTCAGCCTCTTCCTTGGCAGCGACAGTGCAGCAATCGAGATCGCCACTCACATCAACAAGATCGCATCGTGGTCCTTCATCCTGTTCGGCATCACCATCGTGCTCTTCGCCACCGTGCGTGCCACCGGCGCGGTGATGCCGCCGCTGATCATCCTGGTGATCTCGGTGCTGCTGGTGCGCACCAGCTTCGCCTATTTCTTCCGAAGCGTGATCGGCGAGGAAGCTCTGTGGTGGAGCTTTCCGGCTGGCTCTATAACCTCGCTCGTGCTGGCCGCGGCCTATTATCGCTTCGGCCGCTGGCGCAGCCTGCACATGATCGAGAGCCGGCCGGCTGCCGGCGAACCGCCGGATACCGGCCTCGGCGTACCGCGCCAGCGCGCGCATCTTTCGCCCGAGACACCGAACGGCTGAAAGGTCGGCTCAGCGCGCGTATTTCGCGCCAAACCCGAGAGCGACCAGGGAAAAGACGACAATCATGCCGGCAAAGGCCAGGCTTGCCACGGTCGCACCTGCCACCGTCGACAGAACGCCGATGCCGATGACCGGCAGCGCGTTGCCGCAAAAACAGCAGATGAAGAAGGCCGAGACGACTTCGGCGCGCCGGTCCGCCGGCGCGATCTCGTTCACCACTTGCAAGCCGCCGCGATAGCCGAGCGCTGCCGCCACGCCGCACAAGGCGGTCCCGGCAATCATTATGGCCATCGAGGCGAAGACCTGCGCCGCAACAATCAGCGCGACGGTTGGGATCATCAGCGCGAGCGCCGCGAACATCGCGGCTCGGCTCGAAAGACGTGCTGTCGCTACAATGGTGGCGGCCGTCACGATTGCCAATTCAAAGAACAGAGCGCCGGCTTCGGCATGGTTGGTTACCTGCAGTTGCTGCGCCAAAATGCTCGGTGCGAGTGCTGCATAAAAGCCGACCAGCGCCATTGCGCCAAAGCCGGTCACCGCCGGCGCAACGAAACTTGCGCGGATGTCATCGGGCACGGAAAGCCGCGGTCGCATCGAAACGTCAGCCAGTTTCCCTGGCCGCGAAACGGTTTCCCGCGTGCGCCAGACCAGCAGGGTTACAGTCGCGAGCATCGCCAGGTAGACGACGAATGTCAGCCTGAGCGGCCAGGGCGCGTATTCGGCGAGCAACCCGGCCCCCAGCGCACCGAGGCCGAGGCCGAGAAAATTGGTGCTGGTGGCAATCGTCGCCGCCTGTGACTTGTCGTCGGTCGGGAGCAATTCGGCGAGCCAGGCGGTGCCGGTGCCCGCGCCGACGCCGATTCCCAGTCCGCTCAGAATTCGGGCGATGTCGAGCCAGGCGACATTTTCGGCGAACAGGAAAACCACCGCGCTGACGACGGCCACCGCTATCCCGGCCAATGCCATTGGACGGCGCCCGATGACATCGGACACACGCCCCAACATCAGCAGCGCCGCCAGATTGCCGATGACATAGACGGCGTAGACCAGCGTCAAAGTGATCTGCGAGAAGCCGAAGAGCTGCTTGTAGATGATGTAAAGCGGCGTCAGCGCCGTGCTGCCGGCGAAAAGAGCCGCAATCATGGCGGCCACGGCGGCCGCTGCAGCGCGGCCGCCGAGTTCGTAATCGCGCGTCATGACTTGAGCGTGAGCGGTCATTTTTCGACCTTTGATAGCGTGATATTCGGGACCTGACACTCTAACGCCGTTTTCGCGTCAGCCGTTCCCCTCCCCCTTCTTGCTCCTGACAACTTGGCTTGCTCCTGACAACTTGGGCAGCTTTTGCCGATAGCGCCGAGTGATATCCTCTTCTAACGTCAGAGGATTGTCAGGGGAGATTCATGGGCAAGGGACGAGTCGAGGCATTCACCGATGGCGTGGTCGCCATCATCATCACCATCATGGTGCTGGAATTGAAGGTGCCGCATGGCGAGGATTTTTCCGCGCTGGCACCACTCTGGCCGATCTTCCTCAGCTATGTGCTGTCCTTCATCAATGTCGGCATCTACTGGAACAATTTGCACAACATGTTCCATACCGTGCAGCGGGTCGACGGCCGCGTGCTGTGGGCGAACCTCAACCTGCTGTTCTGGCTATCGCTGATGCCGGCGACGACAGCCTTCATGGGTGAGAACCATTTCGCGCCGGTGCCGGTTGCCGTCTATGGCGTCGACCTGGCGCTCTGCGCCATCGGCTTCAACATCCTCACCATGGCCCTGCATCGACTGCACGGCAACGAGACTCTCTTCGCCAGGGCGTTGGGCAATGACCTCAAGGGAAAGATCTCGCTGGTCCTCTATCTTTCCGCCATCGCGCTGACCTTCGTCAATCACTGGATCGGTGTCTCGATCTATGTCCTGGTGGCGATGATCTGGTTCGTGCCGGACAGGCGCTTCGAGCGGCTGATCGAGAAATAGGCCCCGTCTAGCCTCGCATTGCTTTCAGCTTTTCCGCTACCGAAGCGGCAAGGTCGGCGTAGCGCTCCTCCAGCCGCTCGGCCGCCTTGATCACTGAAAAATCATGGCCGAATTTTTCCAGCGCCATGCGCAGCTTTTCGACGAATTCGGCCTGTTTTTCGAGCGCCGAAAACAGCGTCATAACTTGCGCTTCGCTGATGTCGGGATTGGCGAGCATTTGTGGCACCTCGCGGCTCATCTGGTCGCCGGTGGCGGTCTGTTCTTTCAGGATCTCGATCCAGTCGGTCAATCGTCAGGTCTCCTTTTTCGATATCAGCATGCGCAGCGCCCGCCGATGCGGTCAACCCGAAGATGCCGGTACCGGCTTGCGCGAGCCTCTTTCCGCGCTAAGTTCGCCGCGGCCAGAACAGGAGAAAATCATGACCACCGACGCCGAGATCCAGACCGCCCTGCCCGCACTTGCCTCCGGCAATGTCGCCGTCATCACCGGCGCGGCCAGCGGCATCGGCCTTGCCGCGGCCAAACGGCTGGCGGCGATGGGCATGAACATCGTGTTGGTCGATATTGGCGGCGCACGCCTCGATGAGGCCCGACGCGCCGTCGCCGCCATCGCCGGCGACAGCGCCGTACTTGCCGTCGCCACCGATGTCTCGAAGGCCGACGAACTCGACCGGCTGGCCGAAAGGACATTCGGCGCCTTCGGCGACGTATCGCTGCTGATGAACAATGCCGGCGTCGGCAACAATCCCGGCAAGCCGTGGGAGAACCGCGACGCCTGGAAACGGCTGCTGGATATCAATTTCTGGGGCGTCGTCCATGGCGTCGAGGCCTTTGCGCCGCGCATGCTGGCGGCGGGAAAGCCGGGCCTGATCGTCAACACCGGCTCCAAGCAAGGCATCACCACGCCGCCCGGCAACCTCGCCTACAACGTTTCCAAGGCGGGCGTGAAGACCTATACCGAAGGCCTGGCGCACGCGCTGCGCAACGAGCCGGGCGCCAGTGTCGCGGCGCATCTGCTTATCCCCGGGTTCACTTTTACCGGCCTGACCGAAGGTGCGACCGAAAAGCCGGCCGGCGCCTGGACCGGCGAGCAGGTCATCGACTTCATGCTGGCCTCGCTACTGCGTGGCGATTTCTACATCCTGTGTCCCGATAACGAGGCGACCCGGTCCATGGACGAAAAGCGCATGGGCTGGGCGATTGGCGACCTCATCGAGAACCGCCCTGCCCTGTCGCGCTGGCACCCGGACTACAAAGATGCTTTCGCGGCATTCATGACACGCACCGCATGATCCCGAACCGAAGATCACCGTAGCAAAGAATCGGATCCGATCTTCGCAGGTATGCGCCGGACCTTTATATCACGCCGCCGCGTGCTTCTTCGTGTTCCGCTTCTTCGCCATGGCTTTCTCGGCTGCCAACTCGGCAAGCTTCTGATCATGCCGCTTCGCTGCCTGTTCGCATTTCTTGCGGATCTCTTCGACCTCGGTCTCAGTCAGGTGTTCGATACCGATGAAGGTGTTCTGGGCTGTGCTGACCCGGATCAATTCGTCGAGCTTCGC
The DNA here is from genome assembly GCF_040320505.1 of Mesorhizobium sp. M0678. Lineage (NCBI taxonomy): Bacteria > Pseudomonadati > Pseudomonadota > Alphaproteobacteria > Hyphomicrobiales > Phyllobacteriaceae > Mesorhizobium > Mesorhizobium sp. M0678. The sequence continues at coordinate 150,797 of NZ_JAMYPT010000008.1, forward strand.
CTGGATCGCAGCGCCATCGCGGTTCTGGGTGTTCTGGATGAGAAACACCATCAGGAAGGTGACGACCGTCGTGCCGGTGTTGATGACGAGCTGCCAGGTGTCCGAAAAGCCGAACATCGGCCCGCTTGCCGCCCAGACGACGATGATCAGGAAACAGACGGCAAACGTCGGCGGCAGGCCGGCAAAATGGGCGACGTTGTTGGCGATCCTGGTGAAAAGCTTCTCAATCATTCAAACTCCCTCAACAGCCGGGCGACGAACCCGGACGGAAGCCGAGTTCATTGTGTCTGCAGAAACAGTTGGCAGCCGCTCCTGGTTCCCTCGCGGCGGAAGGTCGCGGGTACATTGTTGGAGGAGCAGATCGCGCAGGCCGTCGGACCGCTTGCAGATAGCCCGAACTCAGGCGGCGTCGTTTTCCCAGCGGTCGAGGAAAGCCTCGATGGGCAAGGCCTGCATGTCGGGGACTGCCCTGGCCAGTTTCTCGAGCGGCCAGTCCCACCAGGCAAGCCGTTCGATCCGGGCCGCAGTTTCCGCGCTGAAGCGCTGCCGCACTGGCCTGGCCGGAACGCCGGCGACGATTGCATAGGCCGGCACGTGGCGCGTCACCACCGCGTTGGCACCGACGATCGCGCCGTTGCCGATCACTACGCCAGGCATGATCACGGCGCCATGGCCGATCCAGACATCATGGCCGATGCTGACGGCTTTCGCCCGCCGCCGGTCGCGGAACGCCTGATCGACACCCAGCCAGCGGAAATACTCGTTGGGCCGATAGCTGATCTTGTGCTGCGTCAGCCGCTCGACCGGATGCTCCAGCGCATTGATGCGGCTGTTGGCGGCGATCGAGCAGAATTTGCCGATCGTCGTATAGATCGCCTCGGCGTGGCGCTCGAAGTAGGAAAAGTCGCCGACCGTCACCTCGCGCAGGATGACCCGCTCGCCGATCGACGCGTAGCGTCCAAGCTTGCACGCCTTCAGCTCCGCCGTCGGATGGATGCGCGGCTCGGGATCTTTCAGGACAAGGTGTTCGGGACGGTCCATGCGCGCGCTTTACGCCCGCGCGCATAGTCTCGCAAGCCGAGTGCAGCGCCGCGCATCCGTTTGGACGCGCCAAGGACCCTGTAGCACCTTCAGTCTCTATTTCGGCTTGCCGCTGGTCCACACCACGTTCTGGCCGTAGAGCGGCACGGTGGTGACCGACATTTTTGCCGAGCCATCCTGCACCTGGCGTGAATGCGACAGGTAGATCAGGGTCTCGTTGGCCTTGTCGTAGATGCGGTTCACCACCTGCTTTTTCCAGATCAGGCTGATGCCTTGCTTGAACACCTCCTCGCCGGCCTCGCTCATGTCGATGTCGCCAATGGTGATCGGCCCGGTCTGGCGGCAGGAGATCGAGGAATCGGACGGGTCCTCGAACCAGTTGCCTTTCTGCAGGCGGTCGATCACGCCACGGTCGAAATAGGAGACGTGGCAGGTCACGCCCTCGACCTTCGGATCCTTGATCGCCTCGACGATGATATCGTTGCCGAGCCAATCGACGCCGACCTTGCCGACTTCCTCGGCGGCGGCCGCGCCGGCGCCAATGACAAGGCATGCGGCTAACGCGCCGCCAATCAGTTTTCGCAAAGAGGCCTCCTGCGGTTCGAATTTTGCCGACCTCAGGTGGGACGAACGGCAGCGCTTTGCAAGCAGATCGCCTCCCACAGGATTGCCGGTTGCGGCAACGCGACATCTTTGCGTCGGCACGACCGAACCGCTAAGAGTGTTCGCCAAGCCAGGGCCTTCACGGCGCCAACCCGGCGCCCGATGGAATAACGACGGACTTTCACTGATGATGCGTTCAATTCTGGTCGGTATTCTCGTCCTGATGGCCGCCGGAATCGGCTGGCTCACCTTCGACTGGTACCGCGGACATTATGGCGGCGAGCCGTTCGGAGCACCGTTCACGCTGGTCGACCAGAAGGGCGCGCCGGTCACCGAAGCCGCGTTTCGCGGCCACCCCAGCGTCGTCTTCTTCGGCTTCACGCACTGTCCGGAAGTCTGCCCGACCACGCTTTTCGAGTTGGCCGGCTGGCTGAAGACGATGGGCGACGACGGCAAGAACCTGCGTGCCTATTTCGTTACGGTCGACCCGGAGCGCGATACGCCCGAAATCATGAACACCTATGTCAGCAATTTCTCCGATCGCATCCTCGGCATATCAGGCGATCCCGACAAGGTCCACGCCATGGCCAAGTCCTTCGGCATCTACTGGAAGAAAGTCGACACGAGCGACGGCGACTACACGATGGACCACACTGCTTCGGTGCTGCTGCTCAACGCCAAGGGCGATTTCGCCGGCACCATTGCTTATGGCGAAAGCCCGGATGCCGCCATCGCCAAGCTCAAACGGCTGGCGGCGGAAGGTTGACATATCCGGTAATGACGCAGACGCGTTTGTATTTCACCGCGGGCAAGATCGAGGCTGATCGCATCTTCGCGGCGCTCGGTGCGGCATTCGACGATGAGGGCCTGCCGATTGCGGTGCTCGAGGTCGACGAGGACCGCGACATCCACGAAGTATCGCTCTATGCCGACGACGACGTCGATGCGGTCGAGGCGCGGCTTAGGGACATCCTTGCCGGACTGTCGCTGTCGAAACCGATAGCGCGCGAAGCGCTGCCCGACATCGACTGGGTGGCGCGCTCGCTGGAGGGATTGAAGCCGGTGCGGGCCGGGCGCTTCTTCGTCCATGGCGCGCATGACCGCAGGAAGCGCCACAGCGGCGAGCTCGCCATCGAGATCGAGGCCGGCCTTGCCTTCGGTACCGGCCATCACGGCACCACCGCCGGCTGCCTCGAAATGCTGGAGCAGGTCATACAGCGCGAGCATCCGCGCAACGCGCTCGACCTTGGCACCGGCAGCGCGGTGCTCGCCATCGCAGCGGCCAGGCTCGCGCATATACCGGTGCTGGCGACCGACATCGACCCGGTCGCCGTCAAGGTGGCCGCCGCCAATGCGCGGCTGAACCAGGTCAAGGGGCTCATTGAAACGGTGGCGGCGCCCGGTTTTCATCATCCGATCTTTGCCGCGCGTGCGCCCTTCGACCTGATCGTCGCCAACATATTGGCGCGGCCGCTGATGCGTCTGGCGCCGCAAATGGCCGGACATATCGCGCTCGGTGGCTCGATCGTTTTGTCGGGCATCCTCGAGCGCCAGCGCGATGCGGTAATCGCGGCCTATGTCGGCCAGAAATTCCGGCACGTCCGCACCTTGCACCGCGGGGGCTGGGTGACGATTCACCTCAAGCGCTGAGGCGCAGCGCCTTCAACGCAAGCCGGAATCAACTCGGACCTAGCGCGAGTTCGCCGCTTTCTTCAGCTGTTCGCGATCGTAGCCGTGAGCTTTCAGCGTTTCGTCGTCAAAGCCAAGCAGAACGCCGCTCACATACCGGCTCGCTTCGCGCTGGCGAGCTTCGATCAGCGCTTTCACAGCGTTTCTGAAAAATCCGCGTCTACGTGAAATCGTGGACATGACGGTCTCCTTTGCAGGGCAATAGGACTCTTTCCTCCACGTGAAGAAGGTAAGCCTTGCTGACGCTTTTTGAAATCGCCGATTCTGCATGGCCTCCATGCGCAAAGAGACACGCAGCAACCGGGAATGATCGTTCCGAAAATCGATTCCGATTTTCGAGGTCATGCGCTACGGTCGCGCCAGCATTCGAGGAGAGCCGACATGTTCCAGACCTTCGATTCCGCCGGCGATCCGGCCGTTGGCAAGCCGCGCGTGGCAATGCTGCGCCAATGGTTGGCGGCGAACGGGCTGGATGGCTTCATTGTGCCCCGTGCCGACGAGCACCAGGGCGAATATGTCGCCGATCGCTCGGCACGGCTGAAATGGCTGACCGGCTTCAGCGGCTCGGCCGGAGTCGCCATTGTGCTTGGCGAGCGCGCCGTCATGTTTGTCGACGGGCGCTACACGCTGCAGGTGCGCCAGGAGGTCGATCTCGACATCTTTTCGATCGAGAGCCTTGTCGACAACCCGCCGGCCAACTGGATCAAGGACAATCTCGGCAAGGGCGTGCGACTTGGTTTCGATCCGTGGCTCCATACGATCAGTGACGTCAAGGCGCTGAAGGCCTCGGCCGAGAAATCAGGCGCGATACTGGTGCCGCTCGAAGAGAATCCAATCGACGCCATCTGGCAGGACCAGCCCGGGCCGCCACTGGGGCCGGTCGAGATCCACCCGATCGGCTTTGCCGGCGAACTGGCCAAGGACAAGCTGGTGCGGCTGGCGGCGGCCACCGAGAAGGACGGCGCCACCCATGCCGTATTGACCGACCCCTCCTCCATTGCCTGGGCGTTCGATATCCGTGGCGGCGACGTACCGCACACACCGCTGGCGCTCGGCTTTGCCGTGCTCGCCGCCGACGGCTCGCATCTGCTTTTCATGGACCAGCGCAAGTTTTCGCGCACCGTCGCGGCCTACCTGACGCAGCTCGCCGAATTGCACGAACCAGGTGAATTCGAAACGGCAATCGTCACCCGGGCCAAGGGCGGCGCAAAAATCGCGCTGGACCCGGTTCTCGCGGCGGACAAGCTCAGAATGCTGGTCGAGGATAATGGCGGCACCGTCATTGCCACGGCCGATCCGGCCCGCATTCCACGCGCAACAAAGAACAAAGCTGAGATCGCCGGCGCACGCGCCGCACATCGCCGCGACGGCGCCGCGGTCGCCAAGCTGCTGTGCTGGCTCGACCGCCAGAAGCCCGGCACGCTCGACGAAATCGCCGTTGTCACCAGGCTTGAGGAGACGCGCCGTCAGACCGGCGAAGAAACGCAGATGCCGCTGCGCGACGTATCGTTCGATACCATCTCCGGCGCTGGTCCTAACGGCGCTATCATGCACTACCGCGTCTCCCGCGCCACCAATCGCAAGCTGGGGGATGGCGAGCTGTTCCTGCTCGATTCCGGCGGGCAGTACCAGGACGGCACCACCGACATTACCCGCACGGTTCCGATTGGCGCGCCAACCGAGGAGATGCGCGAGCGCTTCACGCTGGTGCTGAAAGGCATGATCGGCATCTCCATGCTGCGCTTCCCCCAGGGCACGCGCGGCTCCGAAATCGATGCAGTGGCGCGCCTGGCGCTATGGAGACACGGCTGCGATTTCGCCCATGGCACCGGGCACGGTGTCGGCTCCTATCTTGCCGTGCATGAGGGCCCGCAGCGTATCGCCAAGACCGGTACCGAAAAGCTGCTGGCCGGCATGATCGTCTCCAACGAGCCCGGCTATTACAAGGAAGGTTCCTACGGCATCCGCATCGAGAACTTGATTCTGGTGACACCGGCCGAGGCAATCGAGGGCGGCGACATCGCCATGCACGGCTTCGAGACACTGACGCTGGCGCCGATCGACAAGCGGCTGGTCCGATCGGACCTTTTAACCCGCGACGAGTTGCATTGGCTTGACGAATACCATGCGCGCGTACTGGCCGAGATCGGACCGATGCTCGACGGCGAAACGCTGGCCTGGCTGGAAAAGGCAACCGCGCCGCTGCCGCACGACTTCAAGCAATAGCCGCGGCGGCAACGCCGGTTGACAGGCATTGCTCCGCAAGCAGTCCCTGCAAAGCGGTGACGTTGGGAGAACCGGCTCCCTTGCGCCAGAACAACACCGTGACGGCGTTGTCTTCGTCAGAGGGCAGTTCGTGCAGCTTTAGCCAGCGGCTTTCCGGGAAACCCGAAAGCACGCTTTTCGGCATCAGCGCTATGCCCATGCCAGCCACCACGCAACCAAGGATGGCATGGTATGAACCAAGCTCGATGGTTTTCTCGGCCATGAACCCTCGGCGCGCATACCATTGTTCCAGCCGCTTGCGGTGCGGACAGCCGTGCTCGAAGGCTATCATGGTTTTGGGCATGTCCAGGTGGTCTTCGACCGAAACGCGCGATGCCGCCGAGACAATGACCAGCTGCTCGTGAAACGCGGGCAGCTTTTCGAATGGGGCGTCGGCGATCGGCTCGGCGGCGAACGCTGCATCGAGCTCACCGGCAAGCATGGCGGTCGCGAGAACCTGCGGATTGCCGGTGCGCAACTGGATTTCCACTTCGGGATGCCGTGCATGGTATTCGGCGAGCAGACTTGGAAGCCGTGCCGCAGCGGTGCTCTCCATGGCACCTAGGCGAAGAGTGCCGCGCGGGCGTGGATCGAGCATCGCCGTTCGCGCCTCCTCCGCAAGCGCCAGCAGCCGATCCGCATAGCCGACCAATCTGTGACCGGCCGGCGATACGTGCAGGCGCTTGCCCTTCCGGATAAACAGCTGCACGCCGAGATCCTCCTCGAGCTGCCGGATGCGTGTGGTCACGTTCGACTGCACGCGAAACAGTTTTTCCGCCGCCCTGGTGATTCCACCCTCGCGCACCACCGTGCGGAAGATGCGCAGATCGGCCAAATCCATACATCTCTCCTGGAGAACATAACGATCTTAATTATTCATTTTAACTGATTATGCCTTTCCCGTAAATCGCCGGTGTAGCTGCCGATCAACACGGCAAACCAGGGGAGATGGAAATGTCGCGTAAGCCCTTCGGCATCCAGCCGACCGATCTAAGCGCATTGACGCCGAAGCAGCGCGAAGCCCTCTATAGTGACGCCGTGCGTCGCGCCCACCAGGAGAGATCGGAGGCGATCCGGCTGAGCCTGTCGCGGGTCGGCGCGGCAATAGTCGCTGCGGTAAAACGCATGTGTGCTCTCGCCGCCAAGGCAAAAGTCGATCAGCCGACGAGCTGCCGCGCGAGGATCAGCACGGCAGCACCCGCCAGGAACATCGCCATCAGGCCGCCGCGCAGTGAGACCAAGCCGGCAACGATCAAGGCTGCCCATTCCGCCGGCCCGGCGCTGAGCGCCGCCGGCGCCACCAGCGTGGTCAGCACCGCCGCCGGCACGGCGCTGAGCCCGGCTTCGACGCGCGGGTGGATTTGATCGAAACGCGAGATCACCAGATGACCGCCGATGCGGGTCAGATAGGTCGCGATCGAAGCGGCGATGATGATCCACAAGGTCGTGCTCATCGCCGTACCTCCACGCCGCTGTGGCGGGGCGGCAGGATGACGGCGAGCAGCACGCCGGCCAGCGCACCTATGGAGACATGCCAGGGCGAGCCGACCGTTTTGTATGCAATGATGGAGGCGGCAGCGCTGGCGATGACCACCGGCAGCCACAGCGGCCGCTTGCGGAAGCTCATGACCAGGCCGAGAAAATAGATCGGCAGCAGGAAATCGATGCCCAACGCATGGGTGTCGGGAATAAGCTTGCCGAACATCGCGCCGAGCGCGCTTTCGATGGTCCAGAACACATAGACCGGCAGCCCAAGCCCCATATACCAGGTGAACCCGACGGTCTCGCCGGCCTCCGCCTTGCGCTCGGCCACCGCGAACTGCGGATCGGTAAGCACGAAGTAGCCTATCGCCTGCTGGATCAGCGGCCAATGCGCGATGCGCCGGCCGATGCCAGCCGAATAGAGCACATGGCGAAAATTCACCGCGAAGATCGACAGCACGATCAGCCACGGCGCGACATGCTGGCCGAACAGCTCGATGCCGACCATCTGGCTGGCGCCGCCGAACACCGTTGCGCTCATCAGGAACGCTTCGAGCACGGAAAACCCGTTGTCAACTGCGAGCGCACCGAACAGCAATGCAAACGGCGCCGACGCCACCACGACGGGCATGCTGAGCCGCACGCCGTCCCAGAAATCGCTTTTCGCTCCGTTTTCGGAGATTGCTTCCGCCGACATCGATCGCTCCTTGGGAACGGCCGTATGTAGAGAGAGCGGCCCGGCTTGTCACACCAATTTGCTTGAGGCAAACGATCAGCGGAAATGATGGCTGAAGCGTCGCGGCAAGCTCGCTTCCGAGCCTAGCGCGGCGAAGCCTTGCCATCGATCGCCCTGCCCCAGTCGAGCAGCGGTTTTGCCCGCATGACGAAGTCGACGAGTTCGTCGACCAATCCAGCTCCGTAGATATCCGCCGGCTCGATTGCGTGCCGGACGGCAAAATGCCGGTTGCGGATCGCGGCAGCGAGATCGGGCTCGGCGATATGCTCGAAGCCGCGCGGCGTGCGCTTCATGCAGCCGTCCGGGTCGATCTCGAGGCCGTTCTTCTTCAGCGCCGCGACGAGGCTGCGGAATTCAGCGGGCCGCTTCGCGATCGCGTTGCGCAGCGCCAGCAATAGCTCCGGTCCGGGCTGCCACCAGGCAATGGCGGCAAAGCATCGCTCGAGCCCGATATGGACGTAAAAAACGCCCTGTTCCATCTTGGTGCCGTCGGGCGAAAGGATCGCCGACAAATGCCGGTTATAAGGCCGTTTGTCCTTGGCGAAACGCACATCGCGATTAATCCGGAACAGCGACTTCTTGCGGTCGCCGCGCAGGCCGAGCCCCAATGCCATGAAGCGCTCGGAGAGCGTCTCGACCAGATCGCCGAAGGGACCGCGCAGGTCGCGTTCGAAAAGGTCGCGGTTTTCCAAAAACCACTCCCGGCTCTGATGAAAATCCAGCGCCTTGAGGAAGGGAATGGCCTTTTGCCCAAAACCGTTGAACGCAGCCGCCATCACCCGCCCTTGCCGATCCGCTGCAGCCAGGTGTCCTCGTCGATCACCTCGATGCCGAATTTGGTCGCATCCTTCAGCTTGGAACCGGCGCCTGGCCCTGCCACCAGAAGATCGGTCTTCGCGGAAACCGAGCCGGCGACCTTCGCGCCGAGGCGTTCGGCCATCGCCTTGGCCTCCGGGCGCGTCATCTTTTCCAGCGTGCCTGTAAACACGATTGTCTTGCCGGCGACCGCACTATCGGCTGAGACGTTCACAATGTACGGCTTCGGATGGACCTGTGTGAGCAGCGCTTCAAGCACGGCGTCGTTGCGTTCATTGCCGAAGAAATCGCGAAGCGCGCCTATCACCGTATCGCCGATGCCGTTGATCGAAGGAAAAACGCTGTGTGGATCGGCTGCCGCTGCCGTCTCCTTGCCGATGCGGATCAACTCCTCGATCGTCGAGAAGGTTCGGGCAAGCACAGCGGCCGTCGTTTCGCCGATATGGCGGATGCCCAGCGCGAAGATGAAGCGATCAAGTTCCGGTTCGCGGCGGGCGTCGATGGCAGCGAAGAGCTTGTCGAGGCCGTCATAGTTGCGTTCCTCGACGCTGCGTACATTCTTGCGCGTTTTGCCCGATGCGGCCTCGCGCTGCCTGGCCTGCTCCTCCCGTCGCTCCGCCAGCGCCTTGGTGACGGCGGGACGGCGGTCCCGGAGAGTGAAGATATCGGCGGCTGTCTTGACCAACCCGGCATTGAAGAACAGGTCTATGTTTTCAGCGCCCAGGCCTTCGATATCCATGGCGCCGCGCGACACAAAGTGGCGCAATCCTTCGACGGCCTGCGCAGGACAGATCAGTTCGCCGGTGCAACGTCGGCGGGAATCTTCCTTGCCGGTCTTCTCGTTGATCTCGCGCGTTGCCGGCGAGCCGCAGATCGGACATTTGTGCGGGAATTCGTAGGGCACGGCATCAGTCGGCCGCTTGTCGGCGACGACGCTGACGATCTGCGGAATGACGTCCCCTGCCCGCTGGATGACCACCGTGTCGCCGATACGCACGTCATAGCCGTCGCGGATCGGCTGGCCGTTGCTGTCCAGACCCTTGATGTAGTCTTCGTTGTGAAGCGTGACGTTTTCGACCACGACGCCGCCGACCGTGACGGGCGCAAGCCGGGCAACGGGCGCCAGCGTACCGGTACGGCCGACCTGAATGTCGATCCTGAGCACGGTCGTCATCGCCTGTTCGGCCGGAAATTTGTGGGCAATGGCCCAGCGTGGTTCGCCGGTGACAAAGCCCCATCTGCGCTGCAATTCCAGCTGGTCGACCTTGTAGACGACGCCGTCGATGTCGTAGCCGAGCGATGAGCGCTGGGTCTCGATTAGGTGATAGTGCGCGACCAGTTCCTCGACCGATTTTGCTCGGACCATCAGCGGACTGACCTTGAACCCCCACTCCGCGAACTTCTGCACCGAATCGTACTGGGTCGGAGCCGGATCCTTCGTCGTATAGCCCCAGGCATAGGCAAAGAATTTGAGGTTGCGGCTGGCGGTAACGGACGGGTCCTTCTGACGGAGCGACCCGGCCGCCGTGTTACGCGGATTGACGTAATCCTGGCCGCCTATCGCCGCCGAACGTTGCTTCAGCGCCTCAAATTCCGCGTAGGTCATATAGACCTCACCGCGTATTTCGATGACCTCGGGCCAGTCCGATCCCTTCAAGGTCTTGGGAATATCGGCGATGGTCTTGAGATTGGCGGTGATGTCCTCGCCGACGACGCCGTCGCCGCGCGTTGCTCCCTGCACGAACACACCGCCTTCATACCGCAGGGAAGCCGATAGCCCGTCGATCTTCGGCTCCGCCGTGAAGGCGATGTTCAGATCCTTGTCGCGGTCAAAGAATCGCCGGCCCCGTTCGATGAAGTCCGCGACGTCCTGGTCGGTATAGGCCTTGGCTAGGCTGAGCATCGGCACCGCGTGGCGCACCTTGGCAAAGCCTTCCGCCGGCGGCGCGCCGACCCTGCGTGAGGGCGAATCCTCACGCACCAAAGCGGGGAAGCGCTGTTCGATGGCGAGGTTGCGCCGCGTCAGCGCGTCATATTCCGCATCCGTGATTATCGGCGCGTCCTCGCCATGGTAGCGCCGGTCGTGCTCGGCGATCTCCTGCGCCAACCGCTTCAACTCGCTTGCCGCCTCGCTTTCGCTGAGCGAATCGACTGGTTTTTCGTCCATGCACTGCTCCCTCCACGGTGGCGCGACACAATAGAGCAGGATTCTCTCACGAGGGAGAGACCAGGCACGGAAAATCATTCCTGAACAGCAGGATGGCGCCAGACCCTGACTCAGGTCACGAGCGCCGGAAACGAACTCGTCTAGAGCAATTCCGGGAAAAGTGTGAAACGGTTTTCCGTCCGGAATTGCGCAAAACAAAGAAGTAGAGCGGTTCGGCGTTTCCGTGAAACGATGAACCGCTCTAGGCTGCAGCGGTGTTCTCCCGCAGCAGCCGCTCGGCCGCCGCGCGCGCCTCGTCGGTGATGGTGGCGCCGGCGAGCATGCGTGCGATCTCTTCCTGCCGCGCCGCCCGGTCCATCTCGGCGATGCCGGTCGAGACCCGGTCGGCCCCGCCCGATTTGGAGATCAGGAAATGCGTCGCCGCGCGCGCCGCCACTTGTGGTGCATGCGTGACCGAAAGCACCTGCACGCGTTTTGCCAGCCGCGCCAGCCGCTGGCCGATGGCGTCGGCAACCGCACCGCCGACGCCGGTGTCGATTTCGTCGAAGACCAAGGTCGGCGCCGAGCCCCGGTCAGCGAGTGCTACCTTCAACGCCAGCAGGAAGCGCGAAAGCTCGCCGCCGGAAGCGACTTTCATCATCGGGCCGGGCCTGGTGCCGGGGTTGGTGCGCACCCAGAACTCGACCTGGTCGATGCCTTCTTCCATGCGGCTCTCGGCATCGCTTGCGATCTCGACGATGAACTCGGCCCGTTCGAGCTTCAGCGCCGGCAGTTCGGCCATTACCGCCTTGGTCAGCCCGACGGCCGCCGCATGGCGAAGCGACGACAGCTGGGCCGCCGTAATGTCATAGGCCTGGCGCGCCGCTGCAGCCTGTGTCTCCAGCGCATGCAGGCGCTCTTCGCCGGCGTCGAGATCGGCAAGGTCGGCCGCCATGGTGTCACGCAATTGTGCCAGGTCGTCGACGGCGACGCTGTGCTTGCGCGACGCGGCACGCAGCGAAAACAGCCGCTCCTCGGCTTTCTCCAGCCGCTGCGGATCATATTCGGTGGCGCGCAGTGCGGCTTCGACGCCCGACTGCGCCGCGTCGAGCGACAGCATCGCCTCGTCGAGCGACTTGACGACATCCTCGAGCAAGCCGGGCGCTTCCGTCACCTTGCGCTGCAGCCGCCTGAGCAGGCTGGCCAACTGCGGCAAGGGCGAGGACGGGCCCGAGAGCACATCCTGCGCATCGTGGATTTCCGAGGCGATCTTTTCGGCACGCATCATCGAGGCGCGCAGTTCGGCGAGCTCGGTCTCTTCGCCCGGTTGCGGATCGAGCCTGGTCAATTCGGCGACCGCCGCACGCAGATAATCGGCCTCGCGGGCAGCTGCCTCGACTTTGGCCCCGTGCCGTGAAAATTCCTGCTCACAGGTACGCCAATGCCGCCACGCCTCGCCGGTTGCCCGCGCGGCACCCAGATGACCGCCGAAACTGTCGAGCAACTCGCGATGGGCGCCGGGATCGACCAAAGCGCGCTCGTCATGCTGGCCGTGGATCTCGACCAGCGCACGGCCGATGTCGCGCATCAGCGTCACGCTGGACGGCTGGTCGTTGACGAACACGCGCGTGCGGCCGTCAGCCGTCTGGACGCGGCGCAGGATAATGTCGCCGTCGTACTCGATGGCATTCTCGGCAAGCAGCATGCGAGCCGCGTGATTGCGCGGCACGTCGAACACGGCGATGACTTGGCCTTGTGCCGCGCCATGCCGCACCAGCGAGGCGTCGCCGCGGGCGCCAAGCGCCAGCGACAAGGCGTCGAGCAGGATGGACTTTCCGGCGCCGGTTTCGCCGGTCAGCACCGAAAGGCCGGACGAGAAGTCGATGTCCAGCTTCTCGATCAGAACGATATCGCGGATCGACAGCCTGGAGAGCATGGTGACGCGCCGCTCAGGCGCCGGTGATCAGCTTCCCGGCCTTGGAGATCCACGATCCGGCATTCTCGCGCGGCTCGAGCCCACCACTCTGCAGGAGCTTGTAGGAGTCCTTGTACCACTGGCTGTCGGGATAGTTGGTGCCGAGCACGGCCGCAGCGGTCTGCGCTTCCGACGTTAGCCCCATCGCATAGTAGCTCTCGGTCAGACGCGCCAGCGCCTCCTCGACATGGCGTGTGTTCGAATAGTTCTCCACCACGTTGCGGAACCGTTTGACGGCTGCGATGTATTCGCGGCGCTCGAGATAATAGCGGCCGATCTGCATCTCTTTGCCGGCGAGCTGATCGTTGGCGAAGCGGATCTTCTCCTTGGCGTCGTCGGCATATTCGGACGTGGGCCAGCGCGTCACGAGGTCCTGCATCGTCTGCACGGTAAGACGCGCTTCCTTCTGGTCCTGGGTGACGTCCTTGATCTGGCGGTAGTAGCTCAGCCCGATAATATATTGGGCATAGGCTGCATCGTCGGTCGACGGGTACAGGGTCAGGTAGCGCTTGGCCGAACCGATCGCCTCATCGTAATTGCCCTGACGGTAGTCGGCAAAGGCACCCATCACCATCGATTTGCGGGCGAATTCGGAATATGGATGCTGGCGGTCGACGGCGTCAAACTTGCGGCTTGCCTCCTGCAGTCGCCCGGCATTCAGATTGGCGAGACCCTGATTGTAGAGCACGTCGGCCGGCTCGGTCTGATCGACATAGGTCGACAGATCGACGTCCTTCTCGGACGACATGCAGGCCGACAGAAACAGCGATGGAACGACCACCGAAAGCGCCAGGAAAACAGCCCGCCGCAGCGCCTTCGATTGACCAACTCGCTTGAAAAACATGTTTGGATTCCGCCCTTTCGGCGTCATTTCAGTCGACGGCAGCAGCCATAAACCATAATTGCCTTGCCCGGCAACGCTATCCCCGGCCAATCGCACATTTTTGTGGCGGTTTGGCGCCACCTGGAAAGCTGTGTAATTTGGCCGGCCGGTGATGCATCCATGCAACACAGCTTGACCGCAATGTGGGCCGTAAGACCTTAAGAATCAGATCATCCAGGGCGCATAGAGGGGTGCGTTGACGGCGCTCATCTCCGCGGTACGCCCGCGCTCGCGGCGCGTCGTCTCGACGATCTCGAAAGCCGAACGGTCCGACAAGAGACGGCGCAGCGCAGCCGCGTTCAGCCTGTGGCCACCACGATAGGAGCGGAAGCAGCCGATGAACCGGGCACCGGCGAGCGCCAGGTCGCCCATCGCATCCATCGTCTTGTGGCGCGCGAACTCGTTGGGATAGCGCAGGCCTCCCATGTTGATCACGCGGTTGTCGTCGCCGATCACCAGGGAGTTTTCCAACGAGGAGCCGAGCGCATAGCCGGCCGCCCACAGCCGCTCGACGTCCTTCATGAAACCGAACGTGCGGGCCCGCGCGACGTCGCGGCGGAAAATGTCGGCGTTCATGTCGGATGCAAAAAGCTGGCGCCCGATCGCCGGACTTTCGAAATCGATCTCGATCTCGAAGCGCGTGCCGTCATAGGGCCTGAACTCCGCCCAGCAGGCTCCGTTCTCGATGCGAACCGGCTTGACCACCCTGATGTAGCGACGCTTGACCGGCAGCGTTTCGATGCCTGCCTGGTCAATGGCCTCGACGAACATCACTGCGCTGCCGTCGAGGATAGGCACCTCATGGCCGTCGATTTCGATGACGAGATTGTCGATTCCAAGCCCGAAAAGCGTCGCCATCAGATGCTCGACCGTGGCAATGTGCTCGCCTTGCGGATCGCCAAGCATGGTGCAGAGATCGGTGGCGCCGACCTCGGAGACGAGCGCGCGAAATTCGTGGCTTCCGCTTGCATTCGAAAGCTGGAAGACGACACCCGTATCGGCATCCGCCGGCAGGAAATGGACGGTGACCGGATTGCCACTGTGAACGCCGATGCCAGTCAGCGTCGCGCGCGATTTAAGTGTCGTCTGATAGTCGTGCAAAACAATCCCCATAGCCCGTACTGCCTAGGTCCGCTTCATCTGCCCTGAGGGCGCGGCTCTTGATTGATCGGCAGGCAGGGCCACTTCCCCGAGACTCCCAGCAAACCGACTTTGGTCGGTGGCGAAGATAATGATCCCGCAGGGAGACTCCAAATCACGGTTTCTTACTCTTTGTAACTGCGGTCCCGGGAGGGAACGCCTCATAAGTCCTTGTTCTGAAATCGTTTTTAACGTTAACAGGCGAACAGTCTCCTGCTCGCCTGTTAACAACTGTTACGAACCGTTAACAGATCAATTGGCCTGTCGGCGCAGAAAGGCGGGAATCTCCAACTGATCGTCTTCCTGGACAGCCCGGCTCTGCGGCGTCAGTCGGCCCTGCTCGTCCAGCTGGCCGCGGCGCGGCGCGTAAAGCTGCGGATCCTGGCTGGCAAGGCGGCGCACTTCCGCCGGCGCCTGGCGCAGTTTCGGTTCGCGCGGCTGCGCCGGCTGCAGCCTTGCAGGCTCCTCTTCGCGGCGGGTCAAGCCGTTGGTCAGGCGCTTGAGCAAGCCCATCGGGCCGCTGTTTTCGTGGTCGGCCGGGCGCGCCTTGGCTTCCACTTCGGCCTTCACCTGCGGCGGGAAATCCTCGACCCGCGGCATGCGCTGGGGTGCTGCGGCAACCGGCTGCGGCATTTCACGATGCGGAGCAGGCTGCATCGCTTGCTGAACCGCTGGCTGCATCATCGGCTGCGGCTGAGCCGGAGGCGCCTGGAAGATCTTGCTCTGCGGACGGAAGTCTTCCGCATGCGCGACCGGTGCCGGGCGGGCCTGCGCCACCGCTGCCGCATTCGCCTCGGCGAGCTGAATGGCCTCGGCGACCGGGTCGGCAGCACGTGGTTCATAGATCGGTTGCTGGACAGGCGCCGGGCGCATTTCCGTGACCTGGGCCGCCGGGCGGCTGGCCGCCTTCGGCGGAGCCGTGCGGATGGCGATCGGCGCGGCAGCGATTTCGGCCGCCGATTTGTCGATGCCGGTGGCGACCACTGACACGCGGATAACGCCTTCGAGTTCCTCGTCGAAAGTGGCGCCCAGAATGATGTTGGCATCCTGGTCGACCTCTTCGCGAATGCGGGTTGCCGCCTCATCGACTTCGAACAGGGTCAGGTCGCGGCCGCCGGTGATCGAGATCAGCAGGCCCTTGGCGCCCTTCATCGAGGTCTCGTCGAGCAGCGGGTTGGCGATGGCGGCTTCCGCCGCGGCCATTGCACGGCCCTCGCCCGAAGCCTCGCCAGTCCCCATCATCGCCTTGCCCATTTCGCGCATGACCGAGCGGACGTCGGCGAAGTCGAGATTGATCAGGCCTTCCTTGACCATCAGGTCGGTGATGCAGGCAACGCCCGAATAGAGCACCTGGTCGGCCATGGCGAAGGCATCGGCGAAGGTGGTCTTGTCATTGGCCAGCCGGAACAGGTTCTGGTTGGGAATGACGATCAGGGTATCGACGCATTTCTGCAGTTCCTCGATACCCATGTCGGCCGTCTTCATGCGGCGCTGGCCTTCGAAGTGGAACGGCTTGGTGACGACGCCGACGGTAAGGATACCCTTTTCGCGGGCAGCGCGGGCAACGACGGGAGCCGCCCCGGTGCCGGTGCCGCCGCCCATGCCGGCAGTGACGAAGCACATATGCGTGTTGGAGAGATGATCGATGATCTCATCGATGCATTCCTCCGCCGCCGCGCGCCCGACTTCAGGCTGCGATCCGGCGCCGAGACCCTCGGTGACATGCGCGCCGAGCTGGATCAGCCGCTCGGCCTTCGACATCGTCAGTGCCTGCGCGTCGGTGTTGGCCACCACGAACTCGACGCCGCGCAAGCCGGCGGTGATCATGTTGTTGACGGCATTGCCGCCGCCGCCGCCGACACCGAACACGGTGATGCGCGGCTTGAGCTCGGTGATGTCCGGCTTCTGCAGATTGATGGTCATTGTCTTCGTCCTTTGCCTTTCCCGCCGCTTCGCCGCCGCGGCCGCCTATGGGGCTGTCCCCGTCAAAATTAAAAACTGTCTCTCAACCACTGACTCATTCGATGCAGTTTTCCGCCTGTTCCGGTCATCCGAAGACCGGAAATTCCCTTCGCCGGCCGGCTCTCGAAGCTCGCCATCTGTGGATAGATCAGAAGTCCGACCGGGGTCGAGAAAGCCGGCCCCTTGGCCGCCTCGGGCAAGCCTGCCACGCCAAGCGGGCGTCCGATGCGCACATTGCGGCCGAGAATGCGGCGTGCTGCTTCTGGCAGGCCGGCAAGCTGGCTGGCACCGCCGGTCAGCACCACACGCTTGCCGACGGCGTTGCCGTAGCCGGATTTGTTCAGCCGGTCGCGCAACAATTCCAGCGTCTCGTCGATGCGGGCGCGGATGATGCGCGTCATCACCGAGCGCGGGATCTGCAACGGCACCTCGCCGTCCTCGCCGATCGGATGGATGGAAACCAGGTCGCGGTCGTCGGCACTGCCAGGCAGCGCCGAGCCATGCATCACTTTCAGCCTTTCGGCGGCATCGAGCGAGGTCGACAGGCCCTTGGCCATATCCAGCGTGACGTGGTTGCCGCCGATCGCGATGGCATCGCCATGGACGAACTTGCCTTCCGAAAACACCGAGATCGTCGTCGTGCCGCCGCCCATGTCGATGCAGGCCGCGCCCATTTCGAGCTCGTCGTCGACCAGCGCAGCAAGCCCACTGGCATAGGGCGTCGCCACCATGCGTTCGACCGACAGATGCGAGCGGTTGATGCAGAGCTCCAGATTGCGCAAGGGCGCTGCGTCGCCTGTCAGCACGTGCATGTCGACGCCAAGCTGGTCGCCAACCATGCCGCGCGGATCGCGCACACCGCGCTCGGCATCCAGCGAAAAGGCTACGGGAAGCGAATGGATCACCTCGCGCTCGGCCCGCAACGCCTGCTTGGCGCCGGCGGCAAGCACGCGCTTGATGTCGGCCTCGTCGGCCTCATGGCCGCCGAGATTGATGGTGGCCGAAAAAGCCTCGCTCTTCAGCCGGCCGGCAGTCATGTTGACGATCAGCGAATCGACCGTCAGTCCCGCCATGCGTTCGGCGGCGTCGACGGCAAGACGGATGGCGTGCTCGGCACGGTCGAGATCGATGACGACGCCCGATTTCACGCCTTGCGATTTCTGGTGGCCGATGCCGATCACCTGGACGCGATGCGAGCGTCCGCGCAGCAGCTTGCCATCGTCGCGCGGCTTGAGTTTGGCCACCACGCAGCAGACCTTGCTGGAGCCGACATCCAGCACCGTCAGGATGCCGGACCGGCGCGACGAGGCATCGCTATTGCCGCCAAGCCAGCTCATATCTTCGTCTCCGGCTTGCGCTTCAGCATCTTGGGCTTTTCGTCGAGCGCGGCTTGGCGCTGTGTCGCCGCTTCCGGCGTCAACTGGACGACCAGACGATCGGAAAGGCGCATGTCGACGGCGGCGATGTCGCGCGTCAAAAGCCCGTTCTCGTGATCCATCCTGACCAGGTCGGCAATCGCCTGATCCTCACCGTCTTCGGGAAGCTTGATCGTGATGCCGTTTTCAAGCTTGAGGTCCCAGCGCCGTTCGCCGATGCGGATATAGCCCTTGATCCGCGCGGCGAGCTCCGGATAATTCTTGATCTTGGCTAGGAAATCCGGCGCTTTGGCCGGTGCGCCGGTGCCGATGATCAGCGGCAGCAATATCTGTTTGCCGCCGGAGAATGGCGCAATGACGGTGCCGGATTTCTCGATGACCGAAAGCGCGCTGCCTTGCTGCCACAGCGCGAACGGCTCGCGCTCCTCGACGCGCACTTCCAGCGTATGCGGGTAGACCTTGCGCACTGCCGCGGCTTCGACCCAGGGTAGCGTGGTGATGCGTTCGCGCGCGGCTTCGGCATCGAAGCCGATCAGCGAGGTCCAGCCGTCGAGTTCCAGCCTGTCGAGAATATCGATCTCGGACGTTTCGCGGTTGCCGACGACCTTGACCTGGTCGACGGCAAAGCCGGTGCGGGCGGTGACACTCTGGACGATGGCGTCGGAATATCCGCCGAGATAGGCGCCATAGGCACTGCTCGAAACAAGCAGTGCCGCCGACAGCATGGCAGCGCAATAGGGCGGCGCTTCGAAGTCGCCTTCGCCGAGGCGCGCCAGCACGCGCACCGGCCGGCGGAGCAGGCGCGGCAGCACGAAATGGTCGAACGACAACGGCATGCCGAACAGCGCCGGCCCGGCCGCGCCCTTCCCGTTGCCCTGTCCCCACTTCAACGCAGACACGAAGCGTCCTCCACCATCCAACTCAACAAATCGCCGAACGAGTGTCCCGCTTGCGCGGCGATTTCCGGCACCAAAGACGTCGGCGTCATGCCCGGCTGGGTGTTGACCTCGAGCCAGACAATTTCGCCGTTTTCGGAGTGACGATCGTCATAACGGAAGTCCGACCGGGAAACGCCCCGACAGCCGATAGCTTGATGAGCCTTGAGTGCCAGTGTCTGTATTTTTTGGTAAATATTCGGTGAAAGTTTTGCCGGGCATTCGTGTTTTGATCCTCCCGCGACGTATTTTGAATCATAGTCGTAAAAGGAATGGCCGGTCGGGATGATCTCGCAGACACCGAGCGCCACATCGCCCATCACCGCGCACGTCAATTCCCGCCCGTGCACATAACGCTCGACCATCACCGCGTCGCCATATCTCCACTCGGACGAGCCGATGATCTGCGGCGGATGCGACTGGCCTTCATGCACGATGACGACGCCGAAGCTCGATCCTTCGTTGACCGGCTTGACTACATAGGGCGGCTTCATCGGGTGCTTGTTCTGGATGGCGAAGCGATTGGCCACCTTCGATTCCGCCACCGGAACGCCGGCCGCCTTGGCGACCTTCTTGGCCTGTTCCTTGTTCATCGCAAGCGCCGAGGCAAGCACGCCGGAATGGGTGTACGGAATGGCGAGGTACTCGAGGATGCCCTGGATGGTGCCGTCCTCGCCGAAGGGGCCGTGCAGCGCATTGAAGACGACGTCAGGCTTGAGCTCGGCGAGCACCGAGCCGATGTCACGCGAGACGTCGACGCGGGTGACCTGGTAGCCCTCCCCCTCCAGCGTATCGGCGCAGGCTTTGCCCGACGACAGGGATACGGGCCGCTCGGACGAGAATCCCCCCAGAAGGACGGCCACGTGCTTGCTTGTCATTCCCCGTCATTTCCTCTCACAGCAGGCCTGCACCATCATGCATGGCCCGAAAAGCATCGCGCGCACTCAAATGCGCCCGAGCAACTTCGCTCCCGTGTTTCCGCAACATTGAGTCCGAGTCTCCCGGCAGGTTGCCCCCCCAGACGGAAACGCGAGTAACGCGTCGAAACGACTCAAATCAGGAAACGCTTCAGGGCAGAGAATCAGAGAGTTGATTCGCTGGCAAGTGCTTACGATTCCGATGGATTCACTTTCCGCAAAAACGGCAGCAAAATGTGAATTCATGACTCCGAAAGGCAACGGCGGTCAGCTTGCCTAAAGCAACTGCCCGAGAAATTCCTGGACGGCATGGCCCGGCCGAAAATTACCGATGCGCTTGATCTCCCACTGCAGCCGGATACCTGATCTTTCGAGCACGCGCGCACGCACCGTCTCACCGAGATATTCAAGCTCGTAGCCCGTGGCGGTTCCGGTGTTGATCATGAAGTTGCAATGCATCGGCGACATCTGCGCCCCACCAACCATCAGGCCGCGGCAGCCGGCCTTGTCGATCTCCTTCCAGGCCGAGGTGCCCTCAGGATTCTTGAAGGTAGAGCCACCGGTCTTTTCGCGGATCGGCTGCACGGTCTCGCGATGGTTCTGGACAGCATCCATCGCGGCCTTGATCGCCGCCTTGTCCTCAGGAATGCCTTCGAGCAGCGCCGACGTGAAGATCAGCCCGGACGGCGCCGCTGAATGGCGATAGGCATAGCCCATATCGGCATTGCTCAGCGTATGAACATTGCCCTTGCGGTCGAGTGCCCGCACCTCGACCACGCGCTCGCGCGTCTCGACGCCATTGGCGCCGGCGTTCATCCTCAGCGCTCCGCCAATGGCGCCGGGAATGCCGTGGTAGAAATGAAAGCCACCGATGCCTGCCTCGTAGGCAACGGCCGCAAGGCGCTTGTCGGGTGTCGCGGCGCCCGCCTTGATCGTGGTCGGCGCAATTACTTCGGTCTCGCCAAAGCCTTTGGCCGAAAGCCGGATGACAAAGCCCGCAATGCCGCCGTCACGGACAAGCAGGTTCGAGCCGACGCCGACGATGGTCAGCGGAATTTCCTCCGGCACCGCCTTCAGGAACGTGGCAAGATCGTCCTCGTCGGCCGGCTGGAACAATGCGTCCGCGAGCCCGCCGGCTCGAAACCAGGTGATCTTGTCCATCTCGGCATTGGGCGTGATGCGGCCGCGCAGTCCGGCAAGCCGGTCGCCAAGCTTCTCGATCAACGCCTGGCCGCGCATCATGAGATGGTCCCGCCGAGTTCCTTGGGCAGCGCATAGGCCCATTGGGTGATGTTGCCGGCGCCGAGGAAGACGACGAAATCGCCCGGCTTCGCCACCTCGCGCACGATCGGCGCAATCGCCGCCGGACCTTCGATGTAGCGTGCGTCGCGATGGCCGCCGGAGCGGATGCGCGACACCAGTGCGTCGGACGTGACGCCGTCGATCGGTTCCTCGCCGGCCGCATAGACGGGCGCCACCATTACCGTATCGGCGTCGTTGAAGCAGACGGAAAACTCGTCGAACAGATCGCGCAGCCGGGTGAAGCGATGCGGTTGTGTAACGGCGATGATGCGACCCTTGGTAGCGCTGCGCGCAGCTTTCAGTACCGCCGTGATCTCGACCGGATGATGACCGTAATCGTCGAACACATCGACACCGTTCCACGAACCGGTATGGGTGAAGCGCCGCTTGACGCCCGCGAAAGACGACAGGCCCTTCTTGATTGCCTCAGCCGAAAGGCCGAGCTCATGCGCGACGGCAATCGCCGCCGTCGCGTTGGAGACATTGTGGCGCCCGGGCATGGGCAGCCGCAGGCCTGATATCGTTATCTGGCCGTGCGTCCTGCGGTCGCGGATCACCACGTCGAATTCCGAGGTCGGGCCGTCCATGCGGTGATTGGTGAAGCGCACGTCGGCCTGCGCATTTTCGCCATAGGTGATGACGCGCCGGTCCTCGATGCGGGCGACCAGCGCCTGCACCTCGGGATGGTCGGTGCACATCACACCAAAGCCGTAGAACGGCACATTCTCGACGAACTGACGAAACGCTTCGCGCACTTTGTCGAAGGAGCCGTAATGGTCGAGGTGCTCGGGGTCGATATTGGTGACGACGGCAATCTCGGCCGGCAGCTTGAGGAAGGTGCCGTCGCTCTCGTCGGCCTCGACCACCATCCATTCGCCGTCTCCCATGCGGGCATTGGTGCCATAGGCATTGATGATGCCGCCATTGATTACCGTCGGGTCGAGCCCGCCGGCTTCGAGTAGCGTCGCCACCATCGAAGTCGTCGTCGTCTTGCCATGCGTGCCGCCGATCGCGACCGCCTGCCGGAAGCGCATCAGCTCGGCCAGCATTTCGGCGCGCCGCACGATCGGCAGCAACTTCTCTCTCGCCGCCTTCAGCTCCGGGTTGGATTTCTTGATTGCGGTGGAGACGACGACCACTTCGGCCTCGCCGAGGTTTTCGGCCTGATGGCCGACGAAGCATTCGATGCCCTTGTCGCGCAGCCGCTGCACATTGGCGCTGTCAGCCTGATCGGATCCCTGCACCTTGTAGCCGAGATTGTGCAGCACCTCGGCGATGCCGCTCATGCCGATGCCGCCAATGCCGATGAAATGCACGAGGCCGATCGTCTGTGGCATCTTCATGCGTGCGTCTCCTTCCTGAATTCCGAAACGGATTTCCTGGACGCAATAGCCTCTGTCAGATCGGCGAGCAACCGCGCCGCGTCGGGTCTTCGCACCGAGCGGGCCGCCGAGGCCATGGCGGCGAGCCTGTCGCCGTCGCCCAGCAACTCCACGATCTCGCCTGCGAGCGCCGCCGCGTCGAGGCCGGGCTGGCGCCGCATCACCGCGCCCCCCGCATTGACGAGGATCTGTGCATTGTGGCCTTGATCGTCGTCGAGGGCATGCGGAAGAGGCACGAGGATGGCCGGCCGGCCGATCACCGAAAGCTCGAGCACCGTCGACGCGCCCGAGCGTGAGACGACGAGATGCGCGGCGGCCATGCGCGCCGGCAGATCGGAGAAGAACGACGCGACCTCGGCCTCGATGCCGAGAGCGCGGTAGTGCTCTCTCACCCGCGCCTCGTCCTCGCCGCGTGCCTGCTGCACGATGCTCAGCCGCGAGCGCATTGCGCTGGGCATCGCCGCCACCGCCTCAGGCACAGTGTCGGAAAAATAGCGCGCGCCCTGGCTGCCGCCGAAGACGAGCAGCCGCAGCGGTCCGCCGGGCTCGGGCACGGCATAGGGCCTGCCGGCCACGTCGAGCACCGCCTGCCGGACCGGATTGCCAGTCTCCACGATCTTGGCCGAGAAGGGACCGGAGGCCTTGAGGAAGCCCCCCGCAATCGCCGTCACCCGCGGCGCGAGCGCCTTGTTGGCGCGGCCCATTACCGCGTTCTGCTCATGGATCAGCGTTGGCGCACCGCGTCGCGTCGCCGCGAACAGCGGCGGCAGCGTCGGATAGCCGCCGAAGCCCACCACCGCATTCGGCCTCAGCCGGGCGATCAGGGCGGACGACTGGCGGAATCCACGCCACAGGGTCCAGAAGGTCCGCGCGACAGTCAGCGGATTTCTCGACCCGAAGGTAGCGGAGGCGATAGCGTGGACGCCGTCGCCGGGGAACCTGCCGGCATAGCGCTCGGCGCGGTCGTCGGTGGCCAGATGTACCGCCCAGCCGCGCGTCTTGAGCTCATGTGCCAGCGCCTCGGCCGGGAACAGATGTCCGCCGGTTCCGCCTGCCGCCAGAAGGATGACCCCCTTCGCCATCTCACTCCGCCGGCATCGCACGCGGCGACGGCATGAAGCCCAGCTGCTTGCGCTTTTCCGGGCGCTTGCGCGTCAGCGCCAGCACCATGCCCATCGAGATGGCGATCGCGATCTGCGAAGAGCCGCCGTAGGAGATGAACGGCAGCGTCATTCCCTTGGCCGGCATCAGCTGCAGATTGACGGCCATGTTGATGACCGACTGCAGGCCGAAGACCGTGACCAGGCCGCCAACCGCGTAGCGGGTGAAATCGTCCTGCTCCCTGAGCGCCGTGTTGAGACCGCGCAGCACGATGAAGCCGAAGATGGACATGATGAAGAAACACATGATCAGCCCGAATTCCTCGCCGGCGACAGAGAAGACGAAGTCGGCGTGGCTGTCGGGGATGACCCGCTTGACGGTACCCTCGCCCGGCCCGACGCCGAACCAGCCGCCATTGATCAGCGCCTCGCGGCCCATGTCGACCTGGAACGTGTCGCCCTCGCCGGTCATGAAGCGGTCGATACGGCCGGCAACGTGCGGGAACACTGCATAGGCGGCGAACACGCCGCCGACGCCTGCAGCACCCAGCGCGACGATCCACAGCCACGGCAATCCGGCCATGAAGAACATCACCCCCCAGGTGCCGAGCACCAGCATGGTCTGCCCAAGGTCAGGCTGCGCCACCAGCAGCGAGATGACCAGTGCAAGCAGCAACATGGCGAACAAATTGCCCGGAATGTCGGGCTGGCGCTTGTGCTCGGCGAACAACCAGGCGCAGATGATGACGAAGGCCGGTTTCAGGAACTCGGACGGCTGGATCGACAGGCCGGCTAGCGACACCCAGCGCCGCGCGCCCTTCACCTCGACGCCGATATAGAGCACCGCCACCATCAGAAACAGCATGATGCACAACATGACCAGCGCCATGCGCCGGATCTGCCTGGATTCAAGGAACGAGACGGCCAGCATTACCCCAAGCGCCGGAATGGTGAAGATAATCTGGCGTGTCGCGAAGTGGAAACTGTCTAGCCCGATGCGCTCGGCCACCGCCGGGCTTGCGGCGAAGGACAAAACGATGCCGAGCCCCATCAGCGACAGGAACGCCGCCAGGAACCAGCGATCGATCGTCCACCACCAGGTCGCCACAGGGCTTTTGTCGAGACGGCTTTGCATTATCGTGTCCCTCCGATGGGCTTCACGCCATCAATGGCGGTTGCGGCTTGCCTGAACGCCTCGCCGCGGACTTCGAAATTCTTGAACTGGTCGAAACTGGCGCATGCCGGCGACAGCAGCACCACAGCCTCGCCGCTACTATCCCTGGCCGCATCACGGGCGGCGTGTTCGACTGCCGCCGCCAACGTGCCTGATATCTCGTAGGGCACCGCTTCGCCCAGCGTCGCCGAAAAGGCCGGTGCGGCTTCGCCGATCAGATAGGCCTTGGCGATGCGCGGGAAGAAGCCGCGTAACGGCTCGATGCCGCCCTCTTTCGGCAGGCCGCCGGCAATCCAGTAGATACGCGCAAAGCTCGACAGCGCCGGTGCAGCGGCATCGGCGTTGGTCGCCTTGGAATCGTTGACGAACAGCACATGCCCTTTGCGGCCGACCTGCTCCATGCGGTGCGCCAGCCCAGGGAAACTCTCCAGTCCGGATTGGATCTCGCCGAGCTCGAGCCCGACCTTGAGGCAGGCCGCGGCGGCGGCCAGCGCGTTCTGCGCATTGTGCTGGCCGCGCAACGAGCCGATGCCTTCGAGGAAGGCGACACGGCTGTAGCGGCCGTGCACGGCTTCCATTAAGTTGGTGCCGTCAGCGAAATAACCGTCGGTCAGCGGCAGGCGCTTGGAGATGCGGATGACCTGCCGGCCGGCCCGCTCCAGCCGATCGGCGATCTGGGCGCACCAGGAATCGTCGACACCGATGATTGCCGTCTCGCTGCCGGCCACCAGCCGCTCCTTGATCGAGGCGTAGTGTTGCATCGTGCCATGGCGGTCGAGATGGTCCGGCGTCAGGTTGAGCAGCACACCGGCCGTCGGATTGATCGAAGGGGCAAGATCGATCTGGTAGGAAGAGCACTCAACCACATAGTGCCGTTCAGGCTGCGGCGGATCGAGCGTCATCACCGCGCGGCCGATATTGCCGCCCATCTGCGTGTCGCGCCCAGCCGATTTTAGGATGTGCGCCGTCAGTGCCGTGGTCGTCGACTTGCCGTTGGTGCCGGTAATGGCAATGAAAGGTGCTGCCGGTGCCAGCAGCATCCGCTCGCGGCAGAAAAGCTCGATGTCGCCGATGATCTCCACGCCTGAGCCCCGCGCCAGCTCGACGGTCCAGTGCGGCTTGGGATGCGTCAGCGGCACGCCGGGCGACAGCACGAAGGCGGAAAACCTCGCCCAGTCCGCACCGCGCAGGTCCGCTGTCGTGATGCCGACCGCGCCGGCCTTGGCGACGCTGTCGGGATTGTCGTCCCAGGCCAGCACATCCGCGCCGCCCTCGATCAGCGCGCGCGCCGTGGCAATCCCCGAGCCACCGAGCCCGAAGAGCGAAACGCGCTTGCCTGAAAAGGATGCGGCGGGGATCAAGCGGCCTCCTATCTGAGCTTCAGGGTCGACAGGCCGACCAGCGCCAGGATGACGGCGATGATCCAGAAGCGGATCACCACCTGGCTTTCGGTCCAGCCGAGCTTTTCGAAATGATGGTGGATCGGCGCCATCAGGAAGACGCGCTTGCCGGTCATCTTGAAGTAGCCGACCTGGATGATGACCGAGAATATCTCGACGACGAACAGGCCGCCGACGATGACCAGCACGATCTCGTGCTTGGTCGCCACCGCGACCGTGCCGATCAGCCCACCCAGCGCCAGCGAGCCGGTGTCGCCCATGAAGATCGCCGCCGGCGGCGCATTGAACCAGAGGAAGCCAAGCCCGGCGCCGATCACCGCTCCAAGGACCACCGCAAGTTCACCGGTGCCGGGCACGAAATGGATCTGCAGATATTCGGCGAACACCGCGTTGCCGGAGAGATAGGCGATGACGCCGAAGGATGCGGCGGCGATCATGATCGGCACGATCGCCAGCCCGTCGAGACCGTCGGTCAGGTTCACCGCATTGCCGGCGCCGACGATGACGAAGCACGAGAACGGGATGAAGAACCAGCCGAGATTGACGAGAAACTCCTTGGCGAAAGGGAATGTCAACGATGACGAGAACGGCGCCTGGCCGTTATGCATGATCACCCAGGCGGCGATGCCCGCGATGACGAATTCGAGCCCCAGCCGCGCCTTGCCGGAGAAGCCGAGATGCGATTGCTTGGTTACTTTGAGATAATCGTCGTAAAAGCCGATCGAGCCGAATCCCAGCGTCACCAGCAGGACCACCCAGACGTAGATGCTCGACAGGTTCGCCCACAGCAGCGACGAACCGACGATGCCGGACAGGATCATCAGTCCGCCCATTGTCGGCGTTCCCGCCTTCTTGAAATGCGTCTGCGGCCCGTCGGCACGGATCGGCTGGCCTTTGCCTTGCCGCAGCCGCAGCGAATTGATGATGGTCGGTCCGAAGATGAACACGATCAGCGCCGCTGTGATCAGCGCTCCGCCGGTGCGGAATGTTATGTAGCGGAAGACGTTGAAGACCGAGATCTTGTCCGCAAATTCGACGAGCAGTGTTAGCATGCGCTTGCGTCCCCCGGACCGATCCTAGGTCTGTCTGCTGGTTGTGGCTTCCGCCGGAAACTTGCCGAGCAACGCCTCGACCAGCTTTGAAAAGCCTATGCCCTTCGACGATTTGATCATGACCACGTCGCCGGGCTTCAATTCCGATAGAAGAATCGGTTTCAGATCTTCCGCACCGGCGCGGTACTCCGTCCTGATCTCGCCGGGCAAAACGTCGGCCAGCGCCCGCATTTCCGGACCGCCGAGAAAGACCGTGCGCGTGTCGGTGCCGACGATCAGACCGGCAAGCGCGGCATGCAATTTCGCCGAATGGCTGCCGAGCTCGAGCATATCACCGAGCACGGCAATGCGCCTGCCCTCGCCCGACACCGGCGTCGTGTTGAGCAGTGCCATTGCAGCGCTCATCGACGCCGGATTGGCGTTGTAGCTCTCGTCGATCAGCGTGATCGGCCCGTTGGGGTGACGCAACACATAGCGCTTGCCGCGTCCGCGTTCGGGCGAAAGATCGGCCAGCGCCTGCGCAACCCTGGTGACGTCGGCGCCGACCAGATGCGCGGCACCAAGCACCGCGAGCACATTCTGCACCATATGGCGGCCCGGCGCGCCGATCCTGGCGACAATCTCGTGCCCGCCAATCTTGGCGGTGATGACCGAGTGATCGGCATTGAGCTCGCATTTGATCAGTTTGAAGGTCGCCCGGGCATTCTCGCCGAACCCGTAGACATGCTCGACGCCGGCCTCTTTGGCCATCTTCTCCAGCAGCTTCCAGCGCGCATCGTCGCGGTTGAGAAGGGCGGCGCCACCGGGCTCCAGTCCCTCGAAAACCTCTGCCTTGGCCTTGGCGATCTCGTCCAGGTTGCGGAAGAAGCCGAGGTGAGCCGCCGCGATCAACGTGACGATGGCGACATGCGGCCGGACCATCTTGACCAGAGGCCGGATCTCGTCGGGATGGTTCATGCCGATCTCGAAGACAGCATAGTCGCAATCCTGCGGCATGCGCGCCAGCGTCAGCGGCACCCCCCAGTGATTGTTGAACGACTGGGCCGATGCATGCACCGTACCGACCGCCGAGAGAGCGTGGCGCAGTGCTTCCTTGGTGGTGGTCTTGCCCGCCGACCCGGTCACGGCAATCACCCTGGCCTTTGAGCGTGCGCGCGCGGCAACGCCGAGCTTTTCCAGAGCGACAAGCACGTCCTCCACGACGATCATCGGTGCCGTCAGCCGCCCCAGCGACGGCAGCTTGCCCTCGGCGACGACCAGCACCCCGGCGCCCGCCTTGATGGCGGCGGTGACGAAATCATGGCCGTCCATGGCCTCGCCCTTGATGGCGAAGAAAGCGTCTCCCGGCTGCAGGCTGCGGCTGTCGATGGAAATGCCGGCGATGCCTTCAGGCATCGGACCGAGCGGCCGGCCATCCATGGCGGCAACCAGCGCCTCGGAGGTCCACAGATAGCTCACGTCGCTTGCTCCCGCAGCGCCGAGCGAACTTCCTCATGATCGGAAAAATGCAGCGTCTCGGTGCCGATGGTCTGGCCTTCCTCATGGCCCTTGCCGGCCACGATCAGCGTGTCGCCAGCGTGAAGCATCCCGACCGCCTCGTGGATGGCCTTGCGCCGGTCGCCGATCTCGATGGCGCCAGGTGCGGCCGCCAGGATCGCGGCGCGGATCGTCTCGGGTACTTCCGAGCGGGGATTGTCGTCGGTGACGATGACGACGTCGGCCAGCCTTGTGGCGATCTCGCCCATGATCGGCCGCTTGCCCCGGTCGCGGTCGCCGCCGCAACCGAATACGACGATGACGCGGCCGGTGGTAAAGGGGCGCACCGAAGCCAGCACGTTTTCCAGCGCATCCGGCTTGTGCGCGTAGTCGACATAGACCGGTGCGCCGTTGGCGGCCGTCCCGACAAGGTCGAGCCGTCCCGGCGCGCCCTTCAATTTCTCCAGCGCCATCAACGCCTTGGCAACAGATGTTCCAGTCGAAATAGCGAGGCCGGCCGACACCAGCGCATTTGCAATCTGGAAGTCGCCGGCCAGCGGCAAGTCGACTTCATGGAGAACGCCGTCCGCTTCGACCTCGGCGCGCTGGCGGTGGCGCTCGTGCTCGACCCGCTTCAGCCGCAGGAAATCGCCGTGGCGGCCGACCGTCAGCACATTCAGTCCCCCTGCCCGCGCCGCCTTGATCGTCGGCTCCGACCACGGGTCGTCGGCAAAGATGACCGCCGGCGCGCCCTTCGGCAGCAGCGCGTCGAACAGACGCAATTTGGCGCGATGATAGTCCTCGACCGTCGGATGATAGTCCATATGGTCGCGGCCGAGATTGGTGAAGCCGCCGGCCGCAAGCTTGACGCCGTCGAGCCGGCGCTGGTCGAGGCCATGGCTGGACGCTTCCATCGAGGCGTGGGTGACGCCGGCCTCCGCCAGCTCCTTGAGCAGCCTGTGCAGTGCCACCGGATCCGGCGTGGTCAGCGAGCCATATTCGTTGCGGCCTGGCGCCACCACGCCGGTCGTGCCGATCGAGGCGGCGGCGAAACCCGCCTGCTCCCATATCTGCCGGGTGAATGCGGCGACCGAGGTCTTGCCGCTGGTTCCGGTCACCGCGACCATGGTTTGCGGTTGCATGCCGAAAAAACGTGCAGCACTCAGCGCCAGCGCAAGGCGCGGATCGTCTACGGCAAGAACCGGGACTGGCAGCCCGGCGACGGCACCGCCCTTGCCGACCACGATCGCTGCAGCGCCTCGGCTCGCGGCATCGGCTGCGTAGGCTGCGCCATCCGCCTTGGAGCCGGTGAGCGCGAAAAAGACGACGCCCCGTGTTACCTGGCGGGAATCCGACGAAATCCCTGTAACCTCCATGTCGAAGGAAGCTGTCCCCTCGACAGGCAGGATACCGGCTAGATTTTTCAGCTTCATCGAACCCCGTTCATCGCAACAAAATAGCGCGCAGTTGCCGGCGCGCCCCAAGAATCACTGATAGGAAACCAGCGTTGCACCATTTTCATGGCTGAAATCTGGCTTCACGCCAAGCATGGAAGCCGCACGTCGGATGATGTTTGCAGCCATGATGCCCGCGTTCGAGGCGGCCGTAGCACCCATGCCGGGCTTTTCCGGCTTCGGTTCGTCGGCGATCGTAAGCACTATGTATTGCGGATCGTCCATCGGGAAAGCCGCAACGAAGGCGTTGAAATTCTTTTCCTTCGAGTAACGGCCGTTGACAACCTTCTCCGCCGTTCCCGTCTTGCCGCCCACCCGGTATCCTGGCACCCGTGCATTGCGGCCGGATCCCTTTTCGGCATTGAGTGCATAGAGATAGCGCATGCCCTCGACCGTCTTGTCGCTGACCACTTTCTTGGCCACCGCCATCGCCTGCTCCTGCGTGCGCGGCAGGAAGGTCGGGTCCATCAGATAGCCGCCATTCATCAGCGCGGCGCAGCCGACCGCTGTCTGCAGCGGCGTCGTCGACACACCGTGGCCGAAGGCAATGGTGATCGAATTGACCTGCTTCCAGACCTTGGGCTCGGTCGGCCGAGCGACTTCCGGCAGTTCGGTCTGCATCTTCTCGAGGATTCCCAGGCGATGCAGGAATTCGCGGTGTCCGTCGATGCCAACCGCTTCGGCTTCCTTGGCAGAGCCGATATTGGAGGAGTAGATGAACACTTCCGGCACCGACAGTACTCGGCCCTTGCCATGGAAATCATGGATGGTTTGATGGCCGATCCTGATCGGGCGCGACGCGTCGAAACGGCTTTGCAGCGTTATCTTGCCGGAATCGAGCGCCATGGCGGTGGTGAAGCTCTTGAAGGTCGACCCCATTTCATAGAGGCCGGCCGACATACGGTTGAGCCGGTCCTTGTCCTGCGCGTTATAGGGGTTGTTCGGATCGAAATCCGGAACCGACGCCATCGCCAGCACCTCGCCGGTCTTGACGTTGAGCACAACGGCGCCCGCCGCGATCGCGTGGTACTTTTCCATGCCGGTGGCGACCTCGTCGCGCACGATATGCTGGACGCGCAGGTCGATCGAGAGCTGCACTGGCTTCAAATCCTTGGCCACCGCCAGACCCGACGCCTGAAGGTCGCTCAAGCCTTGTTCGTCGATGTATTTCTCCATGCCGGAGATGCCCTGATTGTCGATGTTGGTGAGGCCGACAATGTAGGACGAGGTTTCGCCGGCCGGATAGAACCGGCGCTTTTCGGTGCGAAAGCCGAATCCGGGGATGCCGAGTTGCATGATGTCGGCCTGCTGCTTCGGCGTCAGTTGCCGGTGCAGCCAGACGAACCCGGCGCCGCTCTTCAGCTTGTTATATGTCTGCTCGTAGTCGATCTCGGGAAGCACCGTCGACAGCTTTTCGATCGCCTCGTCGGCATCGACGATGCGGCGCGGTTCGGCAAACAGCGACGCGGTCTTGATGTCGGTCGCCAGCACTTCGCCGTTACGGTCGACGATGTCGGGTCGCGATGCCGTCACCCGGCTCTGCGGCCCGCCCGACAGGTCGGGATTCTGGAAACCCAGATAGACCAGCCGCCCGGCAATGGTCGAATAGATGCCGAAGAACACCGCCATCGTCATGACGATGCGGGTCCTGCCCTTGCCACCGGTCGCCTTGCGGGCACCTTCGACCACGATCGATCCGCCCGCGCCGGGCTTCGAACCGCGCTTCAGCAGCCTGCCAATCTTTGGAAATCTGGCAGCCATTGGAAATCCGGTGATCATTGGACGATGCCTCCGGTCACCACGGGATCCTTGCCGCCGATATCGGCCATGCCGCCCAGCCGCTGCGATGAAAGGTCCTCGATGTTGACGGGTTTCGCCGGCAGATCGTCCAGCCCGACGATCTGGCGCGCATTGACCGGCTCGAGTCCGAGTTGCGATTTGTAGATTTCGGTGAGCTTCTGCAGGCGCGACGGCTGGGTAAGCAGGCTCCAGTCCGCCTTGAGCAGGTCGATCGTGTCCTCCTCATAACGGATCTGCGCCTGGATCTTGTGCACTGCCGCCAGTTGCTCCTCGGCCTCGCGCTTGGTCTTGTAGGTCAGGGCAGCCGCCGAAACCATGACGGCGATCAGGACTATGTCGCTGGTACGAAACACGTGCTCACCTCTCTCCCGGTCGATCGGCGCCGGGAAGCTTTGGGCCAGGCAGTTTTGGCAGGCCGAAGATCGAAAAATCGCCGGCACGCGCCGGCGCCTCTGTACGGATTGCAGTGCGCAGCCTTGCCGAGCGCGCCCGCGGATTTGCCGATATCTCGGCATCGCCAGGCGTCACGCCGCCGCCCTTCTTGGTGAAGGTGGCGGTGCGCGCCTGCGCCTCGGGCAGGTGCCGCGATCCGGTCGCTGAATCGGCTCTGTCGGCGATGAAGCGCTTGACGATGCGGTCCTCGAGGGAATGGAAGGTCACCACGACAAGCCGCCCGCCCGGTTTCAGCACGCGCTCGGCGGCAAACAGTGCCTTGGCCAGTTCGCCGAGTTCGTCATTGACGAAGATGCGCAGCGCCTGGAAAACGCGGGTGGCCGGATGGATCTTGTCTTTCGGCGCGCGACCGATATGCGTCTCGATGGCATCGGCAAGGTCGAGCGTGCGCTCGAAGGGGCGTCTTTCGCGACGGCTCTCGATCATGCGGGCGATGCGCCCGGCATGGCGTTCCTCGCCGAGAAAACCGAAGATGCGGGCAAGATCGCCCACCTTGAAGGTGTTGACGACGTCGGCGGCGCTCAGGCCCGCCTGCGCCATGCGCATGTCGAGCGGTCCATCGGCCCGGAATGAAAAGCCGCGCTCCGGCTGGTCGATCTGCATGGAGGAGATGCCGATGTCGAGCACGACGCCATCGGCACTTTCAACCTGCTCGTCGAGCGTCGAGAACGGTGCCTGGACAAGCCTGAGCTTGCCGCCGGACTGCTGTTCAAGGGCCCGCCCCGCCGCGATCGCATCCGGATCGCGGTCGATGGCGACGACCGAGGCTCCGCTTGCCAGAATGGCCTTGGTGTAGCCGCCGGCACCGAACGTGCCGTCGACGATCACCTCGCCTTTTGTCGGCGCCAGCGCCTCCAGAACTTCGGCAAGGAGGACCGGAATGTGACGGGCTGGTCCGCCAACGGCATGAACTTCATCGCCGTCGCCCGCCATCATTCCGGCCGCTCCTCGGGCTTCGTCCCCTGCCGAAGCTGCAAAAGCCGGGCGCGTGCTTCCGTCCCATAGGCGCTGAGCCGTCCCGGCTCCCAGATCTGAAAGAAATTGCCGCGGCCAACGAAGGCCACTTCCGCTGAAATGCCGGTATGCTCGCGAATGAAATCGCTCATCGTGATACGGCCGTCCTGGTCGAGCTTCAGAAACGTTCCATCGCCATGGCAGAAGAACGACATATCGTCCGCCGTCTGCAGGAACGGGTCTTCCTGGGCGATACGCTGCTCGTAGCGATCGAGCAGGTCGAGCCCACCGACATCCATCGCCGGGCGATCCAGGCAGCGTAGCGCATAAAGTTCCGAATAGCCGCGTTTCTGCACAACGGCACGGAAATGCGCCGGCACGGACACCCGTCCCTTCGCATCGATCCTGTTCACCGCGTTCGACAGAAACCGGTCCATTACGCGTTACGGCCGCTTGCGCCGCCGCACCCCTCTGCATCTTCCTGTCCGCGCCGCCCCGGCCCGGTCGACGTCCAAAACCCGCTTCGTTGTGAAGGGCGAACGCAGGCAAACGCGCTGCCGCCGCGGCTGCCCGATTGGCGTACGCTTCACCCTGACACGGAACGAAGGCTTGAGTATCGGAATGGGATATCATGGGGTGTTATGGGCGTCAACGGGAACAGTCTTCAAAACGCGCCTGCCACGACTGGGGAGAGCAGCTTTGACGGCACTCCCGTCTTTATCGTCTATTAAGCCTAACGAAGCGTTTAGAGCCGTGTGGCCCAACCGGAGCCGGCTTGCTGCGGATCGCTGCCGCGCATAGCCTCGGCATCTCCTTTTCCGGTCAGTAACGAGGTTGAAACCATGTCCGAAACAGCCAAGTCGCGCGCCGCGGCACTTCCCCATCTGTATCGCGGCAGGCTTGCCAAGGGCGACCCGATCCCCTTGCCCCTGACCATGGCCGCCATCTTTCATGCGCCCGGCGACGCCACCGGCTACGATCAATATGGCCGCTTCAGCAATCCGACCTGGGATGCGGTCGAGCACATGCTGGCGCATCTGGAAGACGCCCCATGCGTCGCCTTCCCCTCGGGGATGGCTGCCATCTCGGCGGTATTTTTCGGCCTGCTCAAAGCCGGCGACCGTATCCTGCTGCCGTCCGACGGCTATCACACGACGAGAGCGCTGGCAGAGCGCTTCCTGAAGTCCTTCGGCGTCGCTTATGATGTCCGGCCAACATCGAGCTTCCTCGACGGCGGCTTCGATAGGTATCGGCTTGCCTTCGTCGAAACGCCCGCCAACCCAGGACTGGACATATGCGACATCGCAGCCGTCGCCGAGGCCGTGCATAGAGCGGGTGCGGTGCTTGTGGTCGACAACACGACGATGACGCCTTTCGGCCAGCGCCCGCTCGATCTCGGTGCAGATATCGTCATTGCCGCCGACACCAAGGCACCAAACGGCCATTCCGATGTGCTGTTCGGCCATGTCGCCAGCCGCGACGCGGACATTATCTCGAGGGTGACCGACTGGCGCGAGGCGTCGGGCGCTATCCCCGGGCCGTTCGAGGCATGGCTGGTGCATCGCGGCCTCGAAACGCTGGACGTGCGCTTCGACCGCATGTGCGCTTCCGCCGAAATGATAGCGCGACGGCTGAAAAACCATCGCGCGATCAGCGGCTTGCGCTTTCCGGGACTGGAGAGCGATCCATCGCACAATCTTGCCCGCGCCCAGATGGAGCGCTTCGGCTTTCTCATCTCGTTCGTGCTCGCCTCGGAGGACAGGGCCGAGGATTTCATCAACAATTGCGCCTTGATGCAGGCAGCGACGTCGTTCGGCGGCGTGCACACTTCGGCCGAACGGCGATCAAAAAGGGGAGATGCCGTTCCGCCCGGCTTCGTTCGCCTGTCGATCGGCTGCGAGCCGGTGGAAGAGCTTTGGCAGGCGATCGAGGCGTCGCTAGACGCAATCGGTGGCTGAATCGGCGTCGATCTTGCGCCGGCCGTGGAGGACGCGAACGATTTCGATCGCCTCTTCGACGCCGACGATCAGGTGACGGATGCCGGGCGCGATGTCTTCGCGCGGGGCACCTGAGAAGGGATAAGTGGCCACTTGCTGCCAGCGGGCTTCGATCCGATCGAGCAATCGATCGGCCGCAGCCTCGCTGTCTTGCGCAACATGAAGCCAGATCGCGATCAAATCCTCTTCCGCATTTGCGGTTCGGATGATGGGCAGCAAATTCATGCCGCGCTGTCGGGTTTCAATCGTCTCCGCGCTTCGGCCTTTATTTCGTCGATCGACGCAAACCGTCCCGGTCCGCTGTCGATCCCCTCCTGCACCAGCTTGCGCAATTCCTCGACCGTGTAGCCGAGCAGGTCGCGCCGGTCCTTCCATTGCCGCAGCGCGTCGCGGATCACCTCGCTCGCCGAGGCATATTCGCCGGCGGCGACCACGTCGTCGACCGCCGCCGCCAGTTCCGGCGATAGCGTGATGCTGCGTTTGTCAACGTGGCCCATGGCGCACTCCTGATCAATCTCTCAATGGTACGATTAAATCGTACCAATTTCAAGGATTGTCGCGCTCGGCTGCAGGGGTCGAAAGTGAATCAACGGCTGCGCCCGAAGACGCAACCTGCTGATATCAGGAGATTTCCTTTTATCGGGGAAAACTGCCAGCTGGCCTGTAAGCCGGGTTCTGTATGGCCCTCGCCCCTTACGGGGCGAGAACGTGGCGGCCATTCATCTTGGGCGCATGTTGCCATGCGCCTCACGCAACCTACCCGGACGGTGAGCCGGAAACAGCCCTCGAGGGTTTCCCCTCGCACCGCCCCTATTCGGTCTTGCTCCCGGTGGGGTTTACCGTGCCGCTCCTGTTGCCAGTCGCGCGGTGGGCTCTTACCCCACCCTTTCACCCTTGCCACGATTGGATCGTGGCGGTTTGCTTTCTGTGGCACTTTCCCTGGGGTCGCCCCCGCCGGTCATTAACCGGCACCGTGTCTCCATGGAGCCCGGACTTTCCTCACCCGCAGCCTTTCGGCTTCGCGGGTGCGGCCGCCCGGCCAGCTGGCAAGGCGTATAAAGGGGTTCAGGCCCGAAAACGCAAACGAAAAAGCAAGTTGTCGCTTGTCAGGCGGGCGCTCCAAGTGCTGCCAGCTGCACCTTGACCTTGCCGCAATAGGCTGCGGACACCGGGTTCATCCGTGTGGCGGCGTGGCCGGCATTGTATTTCAGGATCGTGCCGCAGGTCGTGCCGCCGCCGAGATCCCGCGCCATGGCAAGGTACTTCATGCCGTATTTGATGTTGGTATCGGGATCGTAGAGACCCTGAACCGAACCGCTATAGCCCATCATCCTTGCCGTCGCCGGCTTGATCTGCATCAGGCCGATCTCGCCGGCGCTGCCGACCTGGTTCGGTTGGTAGTTGCTTTCGATCTTGATGACGGCGTTGGCGAGCGACACCGGGACGCCATAGCTGGCGGCATAACGCGCAATGATCGCCGAATACTGTCCGCTGCCGCCGACTACCGCCGCCTGAGGCGCTGGCCTGCTCTTCGGAGCGACTGACGCCGTTGCCATGCGGTCGATGCGTTTGCGGTTACGCTTCACATGCTGTTTGGCGATTGTCTTTCTCGCAGCGGTTGGCCTTTTCGCGGAGACTGGCTTTTTCGTCTTTACCGCAGCCGCTTTTTCCACTTTTGCGGTGGCGGTCTTCTCTACTTTTGCACCACCCTTCGGCATGGCGGTTTTGCCGGCTGCGGCACTGAAGC
Organism: Mesorhizobium sp. M0678; assembly: GCF_040320505.1. Classification (NCBI taxonomy): domain Bacteria; kingdom Pseudomonadati; phylum Pseudomonadota; class Alphaproteobacteria; order Hyphomicrobiales; family Phyllobacteriaceae; genus Mesorhizobium; species Mesorhizobium sp. M0678. The sequence goes on from NZ_JAMYPT010000008.1 coordinate 188,054, forward strand.
CCTGATCGGCCCGCTGGCTCAGCGGTGCGCTGTTCGCCGCACTGAAGGCAAAAGTCATTACGCCGGCAGCAATGGCTGCCGTTAAAACGGTCAATTTCTGCATGTGATCCTGTTCTGTTTGATCTGCACAAAGAACTTCGCGCAGATACCCTCAATCAACATCGGAACATGTGGGGGGATAGACGTCCGACAATCTGTACGGATCGCCTTTGACGACGGAATTGGCGCCAAAGAAGGCGACGCAAGTCACTTTGAGTAACAGATTGTAACTTTTAAGCTGGCAAAAGATTATTTGAGAGAGGCTATCCTTACGGAAGCGAGCAGCCTTTCCAGCGTGCGGATCGTCGATCCGTCAGCCATGCCATCGACCAGGCGCAGCCGGAAATGCCGCTGAAATGCCTCGACCACGATTTCGGTCTGCCGGTCGAAAGTGCCGGTGATCTCGACGCCATAACCATAGAGCGCCAGCATCGACTGCAGCGCCTCTACCTCGGCGCCGGTATCGCCTGGCTTCAGCACGGCGCCGCGCCGGATCGGTGCTGCCGGCACAACATGGCCGATACCGGCAGCAAACAAGGCCTTCCATGGAAATTTCTCGCCTGGATCGACCTTTCGCCCCGGTGCCACGTCGGAATGGGCAAGCACCCGCTGCGCCGGAATGGAATGGCGCTCGACGATGCCGGCGCACAGGCCGATCACCGCGTCGATCTGCGGTTTTGGAAAGTTGCGATAGCCGAGCGTATGCCCCGGATTGACGATCTCGATGCCGATCGAACAGGAGTTGACGTCGTTCAGCCCGAACCACGAACTCCTGCCGGCATGCCAGGCGCGGTCGCTTTCCCTTACCATCTGAACAATGCGGCCGCCCTCATGGACCAGGTAGTGCGACGAGACCTCGCTTGCCGGATCGCAAAGCCATTCCTCGGCACCGGCGCCGGTTGCCATGCCGGTGTAGTGCAGCACGATCATATCGGGTCCGAGCGTCCCGCGCCGTGGTCCGAAATTCGGCGATACCCTGACCTCGGCGCTCGGCTCATCGGGCGGAAAGCCGCTCATGCGTGCCGCAGGCCTCGCTCGATCATTTCATAGGCCGCGTTGATCGCCGCCAGCCTGGTCGTCGCGATCTTGATGAATTCCTGCGGCAGGCCGCGTGCGATCAGCCGGTCCGGATGATTGTCGGAGACCAGCTTGCGGTAGCGCCTGCGGACCTCCTCGAACGGCTTGCCACGCTCGATGCCGAGCACAATATAAGGATCGGCCGCACCCAGATCGACATGCCGGGCCAGGATGCTCTGGTAATGCGCCTCATCGATGCGGAATATCTCGGCGATGCGATGCAGGAATTGGCCCTCGCGCTCATGCACCAGCCCGTCGGCCTTGGCGATGTGGAACAGCCCGTCGAGTATGTCCTCGAGCATCAGGCAGTTCGAATGGCCCGAACCGCAAAGCTGCGCCATCCGCTCGGCATAGGTCTCGAAACCGGCAATGTCGCGTTTGGCCAAATCGTAGAGCCGCGCCACATTGCGCCTCTGTTCCTTCGGCACCTCGAATATTTCCTGGAAGGCGCGCACCTCGTCTTGCGTGACGATGCCGTCTGCCTTGGCCATCTTGGCCGACAGGGCGATCATCGCCACCGAGAAGGCGACGCGCCGGCGCAGATCGGCATCGCCGGAGAAAACCGTGCGCACGGCCTCGACCACTTCGGCGACGCCTGACGACGCTGAAGATGAAACGCGTGCGACGAAGTCGCCAAGGCGGTCCCAAATCGACATGGGGGCTTCATAGGGCCAACCACCCATCGCTATCAAGCCAAGACAGTGCCGCAGGGGCTGGCCCAATCGATTTGCCTGAGGCGGCTGGCGCCAGCGCTCACGTCGTCGCACTCGGCCGCCAGGCGCTGGTCTCGTAAGCAGCAGAAAGGCCGGCCTGTGAGGCCAGCCTTTCCTTGGTTGTCACATTGACTACTGAGCCGGAGCAGCCGGCGCAGGCGCCGGAGCCGGAGCCGGCTCGGCAGGCTTGTTTGCGTCAGGAGCAGCCGGCTTCATCGTCTGGTCGGATGCCGGCGGGTTGGTGCTCTGCGTCGTGGTGTTGTCGGTGCCGCTGTTGCTGCAGGCGGCAAGGCCAAGCAACGCAAGCGCCGACACCGACGCAAGAATGAGTTTCTTCATGATATCTCTCCTCTAATCACGCCTCCGTTACCGGCGGCGGTCGAGGACACAATGCGTAAGCTGCGCATGAGTTTCGTAACGTTGCATTTCTGCCTGTAACATATTCCAATCATTTGACGATTGCCGGTCAGGGCCTCGCAAGCTAACAGATCGAACAGGGAAAAATCCCGGGAGCCACTGCCATGACCGCAAAATGGGATTTCTGGATCGACCGTGGCGGCACCTTCACCGATGTCATCGGCCGTGACCCGCAAGGCGGGCTGCATCCAAGGAAACTCCTTTCGGAAAATCCCGAAGCCTATGCCGACGCTGCCATCCAGGGCATTCGCGAGCTGCTCGGCGTCCAACCCGGCGCTCCAATCCCCTCCGCTCTGATCGGCGATGTCAAGATGGGCACCACGGTTGCCACCAATGCGCTTCTCGAGCGCAAGGGCGACCGTGTGCTGCTGCTCATCACCAAAGGCTTCCGCGATGCGCTGAGGATTGCCTATCAGGCCAGGCCCGATATCTTTGCCAAGCAGATCATCCTTCCCGAACAGCTCTATGAGCGTGTCGTCGAGATCGACGAAAGGGTTCGCGCCGACGGCAGTGTCGAGCGCCTGCTCGACATTGCTTCCGTACGCCCGGCTATTGAGCAAGCCAAGGCGGACGGCATCGATGCGGTCGCGATCGTCTTCATGCATGCCTGGAAACATCCCGATCACGAAAAGGCAGTTGCGAAGGTCTGCAGAAAACTCGGATTTTCGCAGGTCTCGGTCAGTCACGAGGTCTCGCCGCTGATCAAGCTGGTCGGCCGCGGCGACACCACCGTGGTCGACGCCTATCTGTCGCCGATCCTGGCAAGGTATGTGCAAAGGGTTGCGGCGGAACTGGGTGCCGCGCCAATCTCCCCCCTCGTGGGGGAGATGGCTGCGCAGCAGCCAGAGGGGGTCATCTCAGAAGGCACCGCCAGAGTGTCGAACCCAGTCGAGCCGACCCCACCCGGCGGCTTCGCCGCCACCCTCCCTTCAAGGGGGAAGGAAAACCCTCGCCTCATGTTCATGATGTCGTCGGGCGGCCTCACCGCCGCCGACATGTTCCAGGGCAAGGATGCGCTGTTGTCCGGCCCGGCCGGCGGTGTCGTCGGCATGGTTGAGACGGCAAAACTCGCCGGTTTCGGCAAAGTCATAGGCTTCGACATGGGCGGCACCTCCACCGATGTCGCCCATTACGATGGCGACTACGAGCGCGCCTTCGACACCGAGGTCGCCGGCGTGCGCATCCGCGCGCCGATGATGCGCATCCACACCGTCGCTGCAGGCGGCGGCTCGATACTCCATTACGAGGCCGGCCGCTTTCGCGCCGGGCCGGATTCGGCCGGCGCCAATCCCGGCCCGGCCGCCTACAGGCGCGGCGGCCCGTTGGCCGTCACTGACGCCAATGTCATGCTGGGCAAGCTGCAGCCCGAGTTCTTCCCGGCTATTTTTGGACCGGGCCAGGACGAACCGCTCGACGTCCAGACGGTTCGCGAAAAATTCGCGGCCCTTGCCGCCGAGATCGGCGACGGCCGCTCCCCGGAAACCGTCGCCGAAGGGTTCATCACCATCGCCGTCGAAAACATGGCCAATGCCATCAAGAAGATTTCCGTGCAGCGCGGCTACGATGTCACCGAATACCTCCTGAACTGCTTCGGCGGCGCCGGCGGCCAGCACGCTTGCCTGGTCGCCGATGCGCTCGGCATGGAGGCGGTGCTGATCCATCCCTTCTCAGGCCTGCTCTCGGCATACGGCATCGGCCTATCCTCTGTATTTGCGTCACGCCAGCAGGCGCTGCTGAAGCCGCTGGCGGACAATTCCGGGCCAGCGATCGATGAACTCATCGCGACGCTGCGCAAAGCCGTCATCGACGAACTCGCCGCGCAAGGCATCAGCGAAGACGCGGTCGCCTCGAGACCGGTGCTGCAGATCCGCTACGACGGCACCGATACCGCGCTGCCTGTGAACTTCGGGCACGGCTCGATTGCGCAGGCCAAGGCGGACTTCGAACTGGCGCACAAGGCGCAGTTCGGCTTTGTCTACGACGACAAGCTGATGATCGTCGAATCGATCGGCGTCGAAGGTACCGATACCGGCGGCACCGGCCGCGACGAAAGCGATTCAGTTGTTGAAGACATGGCCGCAAGTCCTTCCGGGAACCGGAAAATCTTTGTCGACGGCGTCTGGCGCGACGCCGGCATCTTCCCTGGCGAAACGCTGAAGCCTGGTAACAAGATCGCCGGCCCTGCTTTGATCATCGAGCCGAACCAGACCATTATCGTCGAGCCGGGCTGGCAGGCCGAGATCACCGCCAAGGACCACGTATTGATGCGGCGCGTCGAGAAGAAGCGCCGACAGGCCGCACTCGGCACCGAAGCCGATCCGGTGATGCTGGAGGTCTTCAACAACCTGTTCATGTCGATCGCCGAGCAGATGGGCGTAACGCTGCAAAACACCGCCTATTCCGTCAACATCAAGGAGCGGCTCGATTTCTCCTGCGCGGTTTTCGACCGGGATGGCGCGCTGGTCGCCAATGCACCGCATATGCCGGTGCATCTCGGCTCGATGGACCGCTCGGTGGAGACCATCATCCGGCTCAATTCCGGCGACATTCACCCCGGCGACGTCTTTGCGCTGAATGCGCCTTACAATGGCGGCACCCATCTGCCTGATATCACAGTGGTGACACCGGTGTTTTCCCTCCCCCTGGAGGGGAGGGTGGCCGCGAAGCGGCCGGGTGGGGTCCTCGCAGAAGGCACCACAAGTGCGTCGAGCACTGCCGCAACGACCCCCTCCGGCGGCTTCGCCGCCACCTCCCCCTCGAGGGGGGAGGAGATCCTCTTCTACGTCGCCTCGCGTGGCCATCATGCCGACATCGGCGGCACCGCGCCCGGCTCGATGACGCCGCTTGCCACAACCGTCGACGAGGAAGGCGTGCTGTTCGATAATTTCCGCATCGTCGATCGCGGCCGGTTCCGCGAGAAGGACCTGGAGACGCTGCTCACCAACCACCCCTACCCGGCGCGCAATCCGCACCAGAACATCTCCGACCTCAAGGCGCAGATCGCCGCGAACGAAAAGGGCGTCGCCGAGCTGCGCAAGATGGTCGCGCATTTCGGCCTCGATGTGGTCGAAGCCTATATGGGCCATGTCCAGGACAATGCCGCCGAAAGCGTGCGCCGCGTTCTGGAGCGGCTGCCCGACAGTTCGGAATACGAATATCCGACCGACACCGGCCAAATGATCAAGGTGAAGATATCGGTCGACCGGCGGAAGCGCGAAGCCACCGTCGACTTCACCGGAACGTCGCCCGTGATGAAGAACAATTTCAATGCGCCAGAGCCAGTCGCCCGTGCCGCGGTGCTTTATGCCTTTCGCGTCATGGTCGAAGACAACATCCCGATGAATGCCGGATGTCTGCGGCCGATCAACATCATCATTCCCGACGGCTCGATGCTGAAACCCGCCTATCCCGCGGCGGTCGTCGCCGGTAATGTCGAGACCTCGCAACACGTCACCAACGCGCTGTTCGGCGCCATGGGCGCGATGGCCAATGCGCAAGGCACGATGAACAATCTCACCTTCGGCAACAAGCAGTATCAGTATTACGAGACGATCTGCTCGGGCTCGCCGGCCGGCCGGATGAACGACGGCCGCGGTTTTGCCGGCACCTCCGGCGTCCACACCCATATGACCAATTCGCGCCTGACCGATCCGGAAGTGCTGGAACTGCGTTTCCCGGTATTGCTCGAGGATTTTCATATCCGCGAAGGCTCCGGCGGCGAAGGCAAATGGAATGCCGGCGACGGCACCAGGCGCACCATCCGCTTCCTCGAAAAAATGGAATGCGCGATCCTGTCCTCGCATCGCAACCGCCCGCCGCGGGGACTGGACGGAGGCGGGGACGGCGAGGCCGGTTCGACCAAGGTCCGCCGCAAGACCGGCGCGATCGAGACGCTGAAAGCCTGCGATCAGACCATCCTCGACGCTGGCGAGGCGGTCATCGTGACGACGCCGACCCCAGGTGGATTTGGCAAGGCCTGAACTCGCGTCAACAGGCTGTCACTGGCCTGTCATCACCCTGCGCTACCCGCTTGCGGCAAAGCAAACGGGGAATCGCCTTGCCATGACGGACATTTCTGGGGACCTGGTTTTTCGCCGCGGCAAGGAAGTCGGCAAGGCCGTCTACCAGAACCGCCCGCTGTCGAAAGCCGGCATCTCCGAGCGCCTGTTCGCCTTCCTGTTCTCCGGCCTCGTCTATCCGCAGATCTGGGAAGACCCCGAAATCGACATGGACGCGATGCAGCTCGGGACGGGCCACCGCATCGTCACCATTGCCTCCGGCGGCTGTAACATCCTTGCCTATCTCACCCGCTCGCCGGAAAGGATCGATGCCGTCGACCTCAACGCTGCCCATATCGCGCTGAACCGCATGAAGCTCGAAGCCGTCCGTCACCTGCCGTCGCAGGGCGACCTGTTCCGTTTCTTCGGCGCGGCTGAGACCGGGCACAATTCACAGGCCTACGATCGCTTCATCGCACCGCATCTCGACCCGGTCAGCCGCCATTATTGGGAGCGCCGCAACTGGCGCGGCCGTCGCCGCATCGCCGTCTTCGACCGCAATTTCTACCAGACCGGCCTGCTTGGCCTGTTCATTGCGATCGGCCATCGCACCGCAAAATTCTTCGGCGTCGACCCGGCCGGAATCATGGACGCCAAGACCATCGCCGATCAGCGCCGCTTCTTCGACGAAGAGCTGGCGCCGGTCTTCGAAAAACCGCTGCTGAAATGGGCGACCTCGCGAAAGGCTTCGCTGTTCGGCCTCGGCATTCCGCCGGCCCAGTACGATTCGCTGATCACCTCGGGTGACGGCACCATGGCCAGCGTGCTGAAGGCACGACTGGAAAAGCTCGCCTGCGATTTTCCGCTGAAGACCAATTATTTCGCCTGGCAGGCTTTCGCCCGCCGCTACCCTGATCCGGGCGAGGCCGCCCTGCCCGCCTATCTCGAAAAGCGCAACTACAAGACGATCCGCAACAATGTCGATCGCGTTGCCATCCACCACGCCAATCTGATCGAGTTCCTTGCCCGCAAGGATGCCGGCTCGGTGGATCGCTTCGTGCTGCTCGATGCACAGGACTGGATGACCGACGACCAGCTCAACGAGTTGTGGGCCGAGATCACCCGAACCGCCTCCACCGGCGCCCGCGTCATCTTCCGCACCGCAGCGGAACCCAGCCTGCTGCCCGGCCGCGTCTCGAATTCGCTGCTCGATCAGTGGCGCTACGAGAACGACGCCTCGCGCGAGTTTTCGGCGCGCGACCGCTCGGCCATCTATGGCGGCTTCCATCTCTATGTGAAGCGGTCCGCATGAGCACGACCGACTTGCCGGCCAGCCATGCCGAACTGATGGACGGCGTCTACCGCTGGCAGCGTCATATCTACGACCTGACCCGCAAATATTATTTGCTGGGCCGCGACCGGCTTATCGCCGGACTGGATGTGCCGGCCGGCGGCACCGTGCTCGAGCTCGGCTGCGGCACCGGCCGCAACATCATCCTCGCCGCCCGCCGCTATCCCGGCGCGCGCTTCTTCGGCCTCGATATTTCGGCCGAGATGCTGGAGACGGCCACTGCCGCCCTCGCGCGCGAAGGCCTCTCCGGCCGCGTCACGCTGGCGCGCGGCGACGCCACGGATTTCGACGCGAAAGCACTGTTCGGCGTCAAAAGTTTCGACCGCATTTTTGTCTCGTATTCGCTGTCGATGATTCCCGGCTGGGAGAAGACAGTGTTCGCGGCTCTTGCTGCCCTGTCACCGGGCGGCTCGCTGCACGTCGTCGATTTCGGCCAGCAGGAGGCCCTGCCCGGCTGGTTCCGCACGCTGCTGCGCGGCTGGTTGAGAAAATTCCATGTCCAGCCGCGTGAAGCCCTGCGCGACGTTCTGGAATCGGAATCTGCGAGAGTTGGTGCAAGCCTTCGATTCAGAACACTTTATCGCGGCTACAGCTGGCTCGCCGTGATCAAGATCGCCATCTAATATCAATTTTGGCGTGGAAGGTTTTGGGGCTCCAATCCTAAATGGGGGCCGTGGCTGAAATCAGTTAATTTGGCTAAATCACACATTGCCATGTGACCCAAGGAGTGGTACATTATCTCCTCGCCGGAAGCATGGGATGATCATCGGATTTAGAGATGGATGGCTGCGGGCTTTCTTCGTGGACGACACCCACTCCCGCAATATTCCGTCCGATCTCGAAAGCCGCTTGTTCCGCAAGCTCCAGATGATTGACGACGCGGCGATCGATCAGGATTTGCGTGTGCCGCCCAGCAACCATTTCGAGAAGTTGCGCGGCAATCTCGAAGGTTTCCATTCGATCCGTGTCAACAAACAATGGCGGCTGGTCTTCCGCTGGGACGGGGGCCGGGGCGAGGCGTCGGACATCTATCTCGACGACCACAGTTATATATAAGTGAGGTGAGACATGTTGATGACCGCACGCAAGCCGGCAACGGTTGGCGAAATTCTTACGGAAGAATTCATGCAACCACTCGGCCTGACACAGGCGGCTTTGGCCGAAGCTATGAGCGTCCAGCGCAAGCATGTGAACGAATTGTGCAACGGCCGCCGCAACGTGACGGCGGCTACCGCGCTCATTCTGGCGCGGGTGTTTGGCAACAGCCCGGATTTCTGGTTGAACGTCCAGCGCCGTAATGATCTTTGGACGGTTATGAACTCACCCGACGAGCGGGCGCGTGTTGATCGCGCCAAGCCTTTGGCGACAGCCGCATAGACAAGACTGCGACCGCCGCATTCCTCAGTGCAGCGCCTTGATCAGCGCCGCCACCATCGCCTGCGGCCGATAGCCGAGCCTGGCCGGCGTCAGCCCGAGCCGCACCACAACCAGCTGCTCCGAGGGGATGATGGCAACCGTTTGCCCATCATGCCCCTCCATCCAATAGGTGTCCTTGGGCAGGCCGGCGGCAGTGCCGGCGCCGGGGTTTTCTTCGTCGCCCGGTCCTTCTATCCATAATTGCCCCTTGCCGTAGACTTTCGAAGCAGTTGCCGGTTCCCGCATCCAGTCGACGAAGCCGGCGGGCAGGATCTCCTGGCCGTTCCAGACGCCGCCCTGCAGCAGGAACTGGCCGAAGCGCGCCCAGTCGCATGCCGTGGCATAGAGATAGGACGAGCCGACGAAGGTGCCGTGCTCGTCGGCCTCAAGCACAGCGCTCTGCATGCCGAGCGGATCGAACAGCGCGGTCCTCGGCCACGCCAGTGCCTTGTCCTTGTCGCCGATTGCGTCCTGCCACAGCCTGGACAGCATCACCGCCGTGCCGCTCGAATAGGAAAACACCTTGCCGATCTCGCCGGTCAGCGGCTTGGATCCGGCAAAGCCGGCCATGTCCGGTTCGAGGTAGAGCATGCGCGTCACATCGGCGACGTCGCCGTAATCCTCGTTGAATTCCAGCCCGCTCGACATCGCCATCATGTCGGCGAGGCTGATCACGGCACGGCCATCTGCTTGCCAGGGTCCGAACAGCCGCTGGTTGGTCATCGCCAGCTTGCCGTCCTTCACCAGCGTGCCGACGATCGCCGCATTCACCGTCTTGGTCATCGACCAGCCCAGTAGCGGCGTCTTTTCGGAAAAGCCGTCGCCATAGCGCTCTGCGACGATGCGGCCGTTCTTGACCACCACGACCGCCCGCATGCCGGCGCCGGTCGACGCTGGATCGTCGAGGACTTTCGCGACCTCGGGATCCTGCGAGGCATCGGCCTTGTCGCCCTCCGGCCAGATCAGATCGGGCAGCGGCGCCGCCGCTGGCGCGGCTCCCGCGATAGCCTTGGCGGCGGCAATATCGCCGTCGGGAACCGAGGCGCAGCCGAGCCCGTCGCGCGCAACCGCGACACTTTTGCCGAGCACACCGAACAGGCCGGCCGAAACCGTTCCCTTCTCCTTGTCGACCGACACTCTCATCAGCTTCAGCAGCGGATGACCCGGCGCCTGCACATCGACGGCAAGCACATCGTCGGCGTCTCGCCCGGCGATGAAGACGTTCGAACAGACGATCTTGGCCGCATAGCCGGAACCGACGCGGATCAGTTCCGGCGGCGCAAAATACAGCCAGCCGGCGAGTACAGCGGCGGCCAGCACAGCCAAGCCGAGCAGCCATTTGACGAACTTCAAAAGGATCTGCATTTTGAGTTCCCCCGGGCGCGCTCGATCTATGTCATCGATTTGCCGCCATTGTTTCGGCAAAATCGCGGCTCTTGTCGAGCGCCGTCAACCGAATATCAACCATGATCGGCGATCACAGGTGAATGTCGCCCAGAAGTGCGCAGCGGTTTTGGGACAACGACATGCATAGACAAAAGAGCTAAGCGCGTCGAAGCGACGCGCTTAGGACAGACCGGGCGATCCTGTGGGGTGACCGTCCGGCGGGGCTTGAATGCATGCGTCCCAAAACTGCATAACGGTTTGGGAATGCATGAAACGAAGATCCAGGCGCGTCGCGTAAGTCGGTTTCAGACACGCTGCGCCCGGTCGAGGGGGCACCCGCGGAAAGACCCATCAGCGGCCGGCTGAAACCGGCTCGGGAAGTAGCGATGCGCCGTTTCGCGGTCCTCATCACGCTGATGCTGCTTGGCGCCTGCTCGACGGTCGAGGATCTGACGCCATCGCTGTCGTCGTCCAGCGCCCCGACGGTTGCGGTACGCGCGCCGCGTTTTGCCGATTCCGACCCGCATGAATGGGATAGCGGCGCACCGTGGAGCTATGCCGTCCACGGTACCGACGTCTCCAAATACCAGACATCGATCAACTGGCCGGCGGCCAGGGCCAGCGGCATCTCCTTCGCCTTTATCAAGGCAACCGAAGGCGGAGACCGTTTCGATGAAGCTTTCAACGAGCATTGGAGCCGCACCAGGGCCTCGGGCATCCCCCGTGCCGCCTATCATTTTTTCTACTTTTGCACGCCGGCCGCTACCCAGGCGCGCTGGTTCATCCAGAACGTGCCCAAAGACGGTTCGGCGATGCCGCCGGTTCTCGACATGGAATGGAACCCGAAATCGCCGACCTGCAAGCTGCGGCCAGATGCCGCCACGGTACGCAGCGAGATGAGCACATTCCTCGAAATCGTCGAAAAACACTACGGCAAGAAGCCGATCATCTACACGTCGGTCGACTTCTTCGAAGATAATGGTTTATCGGGCTTCCGCGGCTACCCCTACTGGCTGCGCTCCGTCGCCGGGCACCCGCACCAGAAATACGGCAGCCATCCCTTCACCTTCTGGCAGTATACCGGAACGGGTGTCGTGCCGGGCATGGCCGGAAACGCCGACATCAGCGTCTTCAACGGCTCCGAAGCCGCGTGGAAGAAGTGGTTGCGGCAGAACACCCGTTGACACCAGGCCTGCCGCCTGCTTTTCGACACAGCCAATGACGGATGCCCGCAACCGCTGGTAATCTTCTCGGAAGGATGGCGATGCGATCGCGCTTTGGACTTCTCGCGGCGCTGCTCCTGAGCGCCGTGCCGGCCGCGGCACAGCAATGCGGCGGCGATTTCGAGGCATGGAAGCAGGGCGTGGCGGCGGAGGCCAGGGCGGCCGGCGTCGGCGCTGCCGGCCTTTCTGCGCTGGAAAACGCCACCCTCGATGAAAAGGCGCTGGCACGCGACCGTGCCCAGGGGGTCTTCACCCAGACCTTCATCGAATTCTCGAACCGCATGATCTCGTCCCATCGGCTGAAGCAAGGTGCGGCCAATCTGCAAAAATATGCCGAGGTCTTTGTCCGCGCCGATCGCGAATACGGCGTGCAGGCGCCGGTCATCGCCGCTTTCTGGGCCCTGGAAACCGATTTTGGCGCCGTGCAGGGCGATTTTCATACGCTGAACGCGCTGGTGAGCCTCTCGCATGACTGCCGCCGCCCGCAGCTGTTCCGGCCGCAGATCGTCCCGCTGCTGATGTTGATCGATCGCGGCGTGGTGCCGGCCGACGTGACCGGTGCCTGGGCCGGCGAGATCGGCCAGACGCAGATGTTGCCTTCCGACTATCTCGGCCACGGCGTCGACGGCGACGGCGATGGCTTGGTCGACCTGCGCGGCAGCGCGCCTGATGTGATCATGAGCACGGCCAGCAAGATCCAGTCGCGCGACTGGAAGCGCGACCAGCCCTGGATCGAGGAAGTCCGTGTGCCCGACGATTTGCCGTGGGAGCAGACGGGGCGCACCAACAAGCTGCCGTTGACGCAGTGGGCGCAGTGGGGCGTTACCAGGCCCGACGGTACGCCGCTTCTCGACAACGGCCTGAAGGCCGGCCTGGCGCTGCCCATGGGTCGCAAGGGGCCAGCCTTCCTGACCTACGACAATTTCGACGTCTATCTCGAGTGGAACCAGTCCTTCACCTATGCCCTGACCGCGGCAAATCTTGCCGCCCGGCTGGGGGGCGCGCCGCGATTCGATCCGCGCAACCCCGAACCCGGCCTCAACGGCGACCAGATGAAGGTGCTGCAGACCAAGCTCGAGGCGAAAGGCTATGACGTCGGCACCGTCGACGGCATATTGGGCACCAACACCCGCGAAGCGATCCGCAAGGAGCAGAAGCGGCTGGGCCTGCCGGTCGACGGCTGGCCGACGCCGGAGCTGCTCGACAGGCTGTGAGGGTGGTGAATGGTGAATGGTGGAAAAGGAATAGCACCGGAGCCGCACTGAGCACCAGAGGTTACTACTATTCACTATTCACTATTCACTATTCACTATTCACTATTCACTATTCACTATTCACATCACCGCCTGGCAAGCAGGAAATCGATGAACGCTCGCAACGGCGCCGGAACCTGGCGGGAACTCGCGTGATATAGATAAAAACCCGGAAATCTCGGCGACCAGGCGTCGAGAAAGCGGATGAGCTTTCCCGCTTCGATCCATGGCCGGACCTGATATTCCAGCATGTACGCCACGCCGACCCCATCCAGAACCGCCCCGATCATCAGTTCCGTATCGTTGATCGTCAGGCCGCCGCTGACGGCCACTTCCAAAGCACGTTGGCCTCGGGCGAACTCCCACCGGTAGATGTTGCCGCCGCTGGGCCACTGGAAATTGATGCACTGGTGGTGATGCAGGTCCGCGGGGTGACGCGGTATCGGGTGATGCTCCAGATAGCTCGGCGCCGCCACTGCGGCCATCTCGAGTTCCTCGCTGAGTTTCACCGCCACCATGTCCTTGTGCAGCCGCTCACCCAATCTGATTCCGGCATCGAAGCGGCCCTCGACGATGTCGGTGAGCATGTCGTCGACAATGATTGTGAGGGCGATATCGGGATAGGCGCGGCGGAAATCGCCGAGGATCGGCGCGATGAAACGCGTGGCGGCAATGCGCGGAACATTGATGCGCAGCGAGCCTGCCGGCCGGCCGCGTGATGCATGCGCGTCGGCGACGGCCCCTTCCAGTTCGCTGAACGCCGGTGCGATGCGGGCAAACAGCTTCTCGCCCTCAGCCGTCGGCGACATGCTGCGCGTGGTGCGGTTGAGCAGGCGGACACCGAGACGCTCTTCCAGCCCGCGTATCGTCTGGCTGAGTGCTGGAGGCGAAATCCTGAGCTTGGCCGCGGCGCGGACGAAGCTGCCCTCTTCGATGATTGCTGCAAATGCCGTGAGTTCGGAAAACTCGGTTCCGCGCATTATGTACCCCAGGCTTAACAAGTCAGTAAGATAATAGGCTATTCTCTGAGCAATACCATGCCCATAGCTTTCCCTGGAACGCCGCTCGATCGAGGCGGCCGTAATCAGACGGAAGGAACAGCCATGCATCGTCCACTCGAAGGCAAAACCGCACTTGTGACCGGCAGCTCGCGCGGCATCGGACGCGCCATCGCCGAGGGGCTCGCGGCCAAGGGTGCTGCCGTGGTCGTCAACTATGTCGGCAACGAGAAGGCCGCCAGGGAAGTGGTTGCCTCTATTGAAGGGAATGGCGGAAAAGCCGTTGCCATCCAGGCGGATGTCTCCAGCATTCCCGACATTCGCAAGTTGTTCGACGAAACCGAAAGGCAGATGGGGCCGATTGACATCGTCGTCGCCAATGTCGGCGTCGCCGTCATAAAGCCGCTCGTCGAGGCCACCGAAGCGGATTTCGATCATGTCTTCGGCGCCAATGCCAAGGGCACCTTCTTCACGCTTCAGGAAGCGGCGCGCCGCGTTCGCGACGGTGGCCGCATCATTGCCGTCTCCACCGGCGGAACCAGGATGTTCTTCACGCAGACGGCGCTTTATCTCGGCAGCAAGGGCGCCGTCGAGCAGTTCGTCCGCGTCCTCTCGCGCGAACTCGGCCCGCGCTCCGTTACCGTGAATGCGCTTTCACCAGGCTTCACCGACACCGACCTGCTCCCCGAACGGGACCGCGCCGTGGCCGCCGGCATGTCGCCCTTCGGCCGGATCGGAGCACCGCACGACGTCGCCGATGTCGCGGTTTTCCTGGCTTCCGACGAAGCTCGCTGGCTGACCGGCGAGAATATCCAGGCCGGCGGCGGAGTAGCCTGACTGAATGGTGAATGGTGAATGGTGAATGGTGAATGGTGAATGGTGAATGGTGAATGGTGAATGGTGAATGGTGAATGGTGAATGGTGAATGGTGACAATTCACCGAAGCGGACGGAACGCAAGAACTACTTCTATTCACTATTCACTATTCACTATTCACTATTTTACTTATTCACCATTCACTAATCCGCCATCGTCTCCAGGCTGGCAAACCCCTGCGGCGCATCGCCTTCGTCGAATGGCGTCGCCACCTCGACGAAAGTGTCGGGATAGAAGCCGTTGAACCGTGTTCGGAGCGACAGCGAATAGGCGCCGATATGGCCGATCTCGATCCAATCGCCGGTATCGACGGTTTCGGGCAGCCAGAACGGCCGCGACAATATATCGACGGAATCGCAAGTCGCGCCACAGACCTTGAACGGCACGATGGTCTTGTCCTCGCCATTGCGCGAGCGGATCGCCGGATCGGGGATGAAGCGTGCCGGCAGCGTGATCTTGCCGGTCCATGAATCCGACAGCGACGCCCAGATGCCGTCATTGATGTAGAGCCTTTTGCCCTTGCGCAGCAGCACGCGCACGATCAGCGACAGGCAGCGCGCCACGATCACCCGGCCCGGCTCGGCCACCAGCGGCATCTGGTCGAACTGATACTCCTGGAGGTCGCCCGACAGCCGCGACATGATCTGGCCGAGCGACGGCATTTCCGGCTTGCGGCTGTTCGGATCATGACCGTATTCGGCGGGAAAGCCGCCGCCGACATCGAGCCCGGCAATGTCGAAACCGACGCGGTTGCGCACCCAGTCGGCGGAGGCCAGCGCCCGCTCATAGGTGTCGGGATCCTCGATCTGGCTGCCGACGTGAAAGCACAGCCCGACCTTGTAGCCCGTCCGGTTCAGCCGTTCGGCCAGTTCGACCGCATTGGCCGGTCCGGCGCCGAACTTCTTCGACAGTTCGTAGGCCGCCGAGCCTTTCGTCTGGATGCGCACGAACACGGTGATGGCGCCCGGATCGATGTCGAGCGCCCGCACCACCCTGGTCAGCTTGGTGACCTCGTCCTCATGGTCGAGCGAAATGACGCGGATGGCGTATTTTTCCAGCGCCAGCCTGATGTCCGACTGCGCCTTCACCGGGTGCATGTAGAGCATCTCGGCGTCCGGCGAGACGGCGCGCACGGCGGCGAATTCGCCGGGCGAGGCCACATCGAAGGCACCGACGCCGGCCTCGACCAGGGCGTTGAGCACGATCCGCTCGCCATTGGTCTTGACCGCATAGGCGGTCTTGCCGGGAAACATGCCCATGAACTGTTTGGCGTCCGCCTTCAGCACCTGCGGGCGGAAGCAATAGATCGGATCGTCCGGGCGAAGCGCCAGCGCTGCCTCGCGGGCATTTTCGAATCGCTGCATGGACGAATCCCTTGACTGAGGCTGCGCACAATTAATCCAAGCTAGCGGCTAATGAAAACAATTCTATGTCTCGCCGCCCTGGCTTCGCGGCGCTACGCCGGTGCTGCAGGCCGGTTATGAGCGAGCTAGGCCATCGCTCAGGTTTCGGGTGGCCCTTGCGGCCGGATCGGGTATGGCGTGAACAGACGCCTGAAGAGCAAGGCATCTCGTCTGGGAGGACGACCAATGGCGATAGCTGCCACCACCACGATGCGCGGTCCGATGGTGCTCAAGGACTGGGCGCAGCTTCTGCTGCTCGGCGCCGTCTGGGGCGGTTCGTTCTTCTTTGCCCGCATTGCGGTGGCGGAACTTCCGCCGCTGGTGCTGGTGCTGTTTCGCGTCACCATCGCTGCGATCGCGTTGCAGCTCTATCTTGCGGTCCGCGGCCCGTCGTTTCGCCTCGCCTTGCCGCATGCCGGCCTGTTCTTCCTGCTGGCGCTCGCCAACAATGTCATTCCTTTCTCGCTGATCTTTGCCGGCCAGACCGAGCTTGGCGCCGGTGTCGCCTCGGTGCTCAATTCGACGACGCCGTTCTGGACGCTGATCCTCGCCAACGCCCTGACCAGCGACGAAAAGCTGTCGTGGAACAAGCTTGCCGGCATCGCCCTTGGTATCGCGGGAACGGCGGTGATGATCGGCCCCGGCCTCGTCGCCGGGCTCGGCGGTCCGGTCTGGGCGAAATTCGCGCTCATCGGAGCGTCGCTATCCTATGCGGCTGCACTGATGATTGCCCGCCGCCTCAAGGGCGTGCCGTCACCGGTCATTGCCGCCGGACAATTGACCTGCTCGACCATCATCATGATCCCGGTCGTTCTGTTCACCTATGATGCCGCCAATCTGTTTTCGGCCTCGCCGCCGGTCTGGGCGGCGGTGCTGGCACTGGCGCTGCTGTCGACGGCCTTCGCCTACATCCTCTATTTCAATCTCGTCGCCTCGACCGGCGCCACCAACGCCTCGCTGGTCACGCTCATCGTGCCGGCCAGTGCCATCCTGCTCGGCTTCCTGTTCCTGGGCGAGCGGCTCGAACTGTTCGAACTCGGCGGCATGGCGCTGATCGCCCTCGGCCTCGTCACCATCGACGGTCGCCTGTTCGGGCGGCGTTAGAGATGGCGCAGCGAAGTTGTCGCTCCCGATCGTGCGCTATTTGGGCGTGATCGCGGGAACAGATGAACCCTGCCATTCCAGACGCCAGATACCGCCTTGCCGGAGATTCTGAACGAGATCGGGAAGGAAGGCGGCAAGGCAGGTCCCGCCGACATGTCTCACGGAAGGATACACAAGACCGCTCGCGGCGTCTTGCTTGCGGAGTTGCTTCGCCAGCGCCTGACCGGCAGGATAGGCTAAGGCGGTATCCGGATCGAGCACCGGGTCCTTGCTGAACTCAGCACCGCGCAGATCGTGAAACGAGCCTATGAAGTCGGCAACGAGCTCCGCGTAGTCGGTGACGTTTTCGAACCGTTCGATCGCGGCAAGCTCGCGCGTCAGATGAAACGAGACCTCGCCGAGCGCGGTTTCCGCATCGAACCCACAATACCAGACGCCCCTGGCATCATCGTTGAAACGATTGCCGCCCGGACGGGTGTAAGCGAACGCCGCATTGATGAAGGTGTAGCCCGGTCTCCCGAAAACCAGTTCGCGCGGATCGAGGTCGGGCAATCCCCCTTGCTGCGCCTGAAGGCGGCCGCTGGTGGCTCCTTCGAGCTCCGCAAGGTCCTCCAAATCTCCATGATTCCTGGCCAACGGCATCAGGACCGGTTCCTTGAGCCTGCCTGTCGAAATCAGCCGGATCGTGTCGCGCTGGGAAATGTCCGCGCGTGATGGGATCTGCATTCAAAGTCCACCGCGCAAAGCGTCGATATGTTGGCGAACCTGCAGCAGCCTCGGAATGCCGCCCTCGATCATCACGTCCAGGGGGCGCCGGCCACCATAAAGAGGCCCTTTGTTCGGCAACCGCACCCATTCATCGGCAAGCCCTTCGGAAAACAGAAGCCGCAGTCCCTTGAAGATGCCGATCAGGGCGCTGATGCGTGTCAGCGAATCCTGGGAGAGAACGCCCTCCCACTCGCCTTTCTTCATGCGGAACCAGGTTCTCTCCGACACGTCGCCAATCAAGGTACAGGTCTCGGTGCTGGTCAGATGCCAGATGTCTGCGAGCCTGACGATGCCGGCAACAGCAGCTGGCGTGATCCGCGCCCGTGCCGAGGCATCCGCCAGATTTGCCGGCAAAGCCTGATTTGCAGGATCGCGAACCGCATAAGCGACACTCATTCCGACCTCCATCACTTGGCAGGCAACATACTGCCAATTGGCAGCATATTCAAGTCCTGGGCTATCCTCGCAACGCGCTGCTGCCCATCGCAGTGCAGCACCCGGTTGGATATGCAAAGGACGCTCCGACGCTTCGAATCTTCAGTCGGTCCGAAAATCGATTTCCGATTTCTGGCGCGGTAGCGCTGCCATTCTCGTTACTGCCCCGGCTTTGCCACAAATTATTCACAGGTCCCGAGCCGGCTTTTGACAAAGAGTTTCAATGCCTAACGGCAAACGGCAGGTCGCAAATTCCACAATCTCGTCGCATTGCAGCAAAGTTTCTGCTTGCCTGTGGCACAAATGACCCTAGACTCTCGCCATAGCTCTTTAAGAGGAGGCTATGACATGGGACTGACGAGGCCGATCAACGCATTGATGATTTGTGCTGCGTTTGCATTCATCGGCGCCCTCATTATGGGCGTTCTTCCATAAGGCCGCTGAGCGGGGGAAGACCAGCACCGAATATTCCAAACCATTGAAAAGGCCGGGCATTTTGCCCGGCCTTTTGCATTTCCCCGATCTTTGACATTTCAAAAAGGAGCTTGCCGCCTTACGCCGCGGCGGATCCCGCCGCCTCGACTTCGTGCGACCTGATGCCGATCATGTGGCAGATGGCGAAGACCAGATCGGCCCGGTTCATCGTGTAGAAATGGAAATCGCCGACGCCGCGCTCGACAAGGTCCAGCACCTGCTCGGCCGCCACGGCAGATGCCACCAACGCATGCGTTTGCGGATCGTTCTGCAGCCCATCGAAACGCTCGGCCAGCCATGCCGGCACCAAGGCGCCGCACCGCGCCGAAAAGTTGGCGACCTGGGTGAAATTGTGCACCGGCAATATGCCCGGCACGATCGGTATGTAGATGCCGGCCCGCCGTGCCCGCTCGACATAGCGCTCATAGAGATCGTTGTCGAAGAAGAACTGGGTGATCGCCCGCGTCGCTCCGTTGTCGGCCTTGCGCTTCAGCATGTCGAAGTCGGTGGCGAAATCCGGACTCTCCGGATGTTTTTCCGGATAGGCCGAGACCGATATGTCGAAATCGCCGGCGCCCTTCAGCGCATCAACCAGTTCGGCGCCATTGGCATAGCCTTCCGGATGCGGCCGGTAAGCCGCGCCGACGCCCTCTGCCGGATCGCCGCGCAGGGCGACGAAACGCTTGACGCCCATATCGGCGAACTCCCGGATCACCGCATCGACCTCGTGACGCGCCGCATCGACGCAAGTCATGTGCGCCGCCGGCGTCAGCGTCGTTTCATTGAGGATGCGCTTGACGGTGCGGGCCGTCCGCTCGCGGGTCGAACCACCGGCGCCATAGGTGACCGAGACGAATTTCGGCTTGAGCGGCTCAAGCCGGGTGACCGTGTCCCACAGCCTTGCTTCCATCTCATCGTTTTTCGGCGGAAAGAACTCGAACGAAACCCTGACCTTGTCGCCGATGTCGGGGCGGCGGGAGAAGCGGAACTGGTTCATCAGGCGGTTTCCCCTATCGGATACGCATTGGCCGGTTGTCTGTCGTTGGAAGGCTCGGCAATCAGCATGCGCCGGTCGCGGCCGAGCCAGAGTTTGACGGTGAGCTTGGCCTCGTTGCCGCCGCGCGGCTCGAATTCCTGGCTGTCCTCAAGGTCGAGGCCGGCCTCGGAAAACCAGTCGCCAATCTGCCGGTCGGAAAAGCCGAGACGCATATGCGCGTGCTCCTCGCGCAAGAACTCCAGCGCGTGCGGCGCGAAATCGACGATCACCAGCCGGCCGGCCGGGCGCAACAGACGCGCCGCCTCGCGGATGGCGCGGGCGGGATCGTCGAGATAATGCAGCACCTGATGGATGGTAACGAGATCAAAGGCGTCGCGTTCGACCGGTGGCGCAAAAATGTCGCCCTGGCGCACTTGCGCATTCGAAACGCCGGCCTTGTCGAGATTGGCGCGCGCCACCGTCAGCATCTCGCGCGACATGTCGATGCCGACACCGCGCCGATAGAGCGGCGAAAATATCTCGAGCAGCCGTCCGGTGCCGGTGCCGAGATCGAGCATCGACTGGAACGGCCGCTTGCCGACGAGCTTGATGAGAGCTGCTTCGACCGCGCGATCCGGCACATGCAGCGAGCGGATATGGTCCCAGCTTGCGGCGTTTACCGAGAAATATTCGGCAGCCCGGTCCTGCCGCTTGCGCTTGACCGCGGTCAGCCGTTCGAGATCACGCTCGACCTGCGGATCGGCGCCGCGGATGCCGGAGACCAGCCTGAGCACGAAATCGCGCGACGCGTCGGAATCCGATAGCCGGAAGAACGCCCACGAGCCCTCCTGGTAGCGGCCGATCAGCCCTGCCTCCAGCAGCAATTTCAAATGGCGCGAGACGCGCGGCTGCGACTGGCCGAGGATTTCGGTGAGGTCGGACACGGTCAGATCGCCGCGCGACAGCAGCGCCAATATGCGCAGCCGGCTGGATTCCGCCGCCGCCTTCAATGTATCTACCATCGTGTCGAGAGCGACATGCATGCGAGCATTCTCTTTGAAAAGATATAAACATATGTTTATGTCGGTTTGGATAGGCTTGCAAGCGCTATGTCGCTTCCGGACAAGAAAATGACGCATGCGTGGCGGATCGCGCAAAAACGGACGCATGATCGGGGCGAGAACCATGTTCGAAACGCGCAGCGGCGAAAAGCTCCTGGAAACCGACCCGGCAACGATGCCGCCGGATGGCCATGTCGTCTTCATCGGCCGCATCGCTTCGCCTTGGATCACGCGGGAGACCTGCCCCAAGAACATGAAGGCAGCGCGGGAGATGGGACAGCCGGCGGTTCTCACGATCGATCCGCTCTATCGGGACGGCCTGCTTGGGCTGGAACGCGCTAGCCACGTCATCATCCTGTCCTGGCTGCACCATGCGCCGCGGCAACTGATTGTCCAGAAACCCCGCCATGCCACGGAGCCAAAAGGCGTCTTTTCGCTGCGCTCCCCTGCCCGGCCGAACCCAATTGGGCTGCATGTCGCCGGGCTGGTTGCCGTCGACATCGACACCGGCCGCCTCGATCTCGATGCCATCGACGTGCTCGACGGCACGCCGGTCATCGACATCAAGCCTTATTTCGCCTCGACCGATGCCTTTGCCGATGCGACCATCGCCGGGCGGGACGAGCCAGGGCCGGTGGAGTGATGAGCGCGCCGACCGGCCGCCGCCGCGCCATCGCCAAGGCGCTGACAGCGCTGCTGCCGCTGGCGCCTTATGCCGACATGGAAAAGATCCGTGCCGATGCCGGCGCCGTGCACATGAAGAGCTTGCCGCCGAGCATTGCCGTATGGCTGGCGACGATTGCGCATATTCGCCACGCCCACACCGACTACGAAAAGCTGCTCGCCGAAGGCTATGACCGCGATTCCGCGCGCTTCTTCGTCATCGAGCAGACCAACATCGTGCTGACCCGCTGGCGCGCCACCCGGCTGCTCGATGATGAGGATGAGGCGTAGAGAATGGCAGGCACACGCGTCGAGTTCTGCGCTCTTCACCGCTGTGATTAGCGAAATCGAGAGGTGACGGCCAATCTCCCCCCAAGTGGGGGAGATGTCCGGCAGGACAGAGAGGGGCTGTCCAGGGCGCTGTCCCGCCTCACGTCGGCAACTTCGGAATCTCAAAACAAAAAAACCCGCCTCGGTGGGCGGGTCGTTGGAGCCAAATGGCACCATACCCAAATTAGTAGCATAGCTGCCGGCACAAAGCAAGAACAAAGTTGCTGTGTTTTAGGGAAATCGCTTCAGGTTGGCATCGCGGCTTCATTCCAGCTTGGGTTCCTCGCCCCCACGAAAGTGGGGGAGAGGTGGCTCGGCGAAGCCGAGACGGAGAGGGGGAACCGCGCTCTACGAAGGCCCCCTCTCCGGGGGGGTCGGCGCCCCCACCCCACCCCCCGCGGCGGGGGGGGGGGGCCCCCCCCCCCCCCCGGGGGGGGGGGGGGGGGCGGCCCCCCCCCCCCCCCCGCGCCGCGCCCCCCCCGCGCCCACCGACGCCCCCCGCGCCGGCCGCTGCCCGCCCACCTCTCCCCCCGCTTCGCGGTGGGCGAGGAACCCAAGTCTACGCCTTGCCTGGAAAACAACTAGGCCCGGTAAACCCACTGCTCCGGCACGCGCACCGAAATTTCCTCGCCGGCCGCGATCATGCCGGGCTTCTCGACCCAGGCGACGAGCCCGCGCAACCGTTTCGCCGCTTTCGGGAACAGCAGCGCGCCGGCCTCGACGTCGGCCATACCGGCATTCTCGGCGACCGACCTGCCCGCAATCCGGCAAGGCCCGTTCTGCGCGTCGATCTTGACGGTCGCGCCGCCTTTGAAGAACAGCAGCGTGCCGGACGGCAGCATCGAGAGGCGCGGCAGGCCTTCGATCAGGAGATTGGCGCCGATCCATTCCGGCTTGATCTCGGTAATGCCCATCCGTTCGGCGACGATCGCCAGCTCGTCCTCCGCCACGATCGACAATTGCCGTTCGTTGCGCATCTCGGTGCCGCGCGGATACCACGGCTCGCGCCCACCAGAGCGCCGCGTTGTGCCGGCGTGGAAATCGCCGTCGATGCCGTCGAAGCCGACTTGCAACTGATCCACTGCCCGTGTCTCGAAATGATCGAACGGTGCGAGGTAAAGCGCCGCCACCCTGGCGGCGAGTTTTCGCGACGGGACGATCTCGACCGGAGTTTCGGCTTCGGGAAAAAGATCCAGCATGGGTTCGTGCCTCGCGTGATACGCGCAATTAGCCGCGGTCAGCTCATCAGGTCCAGTCGAAAGCGCTGATGCTCCGATCAAGCGGACTGATGCGATTTGCCAGGCGCGCTCCGATGCGGGTGCCGTTCGCGCCGAGCTGATGCATGTCGCCCAAAAGCATGCCCTCGGGCTTGAACCGAGGGTGTGCAGCGGTTTTGGGACAACGACATGCGTAAAACAAAAATCTAGAGCATGCGCAATAGAGCGCCGCCGATCGAGTAGCCGGCGCCGAAGGCGCAGAGCAGGCCGTAGTCGCCGGCCTTCATGTCGGCATGGTTCTCCGACAGGGCGATGATGGCGCCGGCGGCGGCGGTGTTGCCGAGGCGCTCCAGCACCATCGGCGCGCGGTCGTGGTCGACGTCATGGCCGAACGACAGTTTCAGGATCATGGCGTTCATCCGCGCATTGGCCTGATGCAGCCAGAAGCGCCGGATCGCTTGCGGCGTCAGCCCGTGCTCGGCCAGGAATTCGACGATGAATTTGTGGCCGGCGACGGTGACTTCCTTGAACACCTTGTTGCCGATCTGCTTGATCAGATTGCCTTCCAGATCGATCATGTACGGATCGTCCTGGGTGGCGCGGGTATAGTAGCCGAGATTGGTGCGGATGCTGTTCGACATCTGTGTCCAGGCGCGCGTATCGAGCACCTCGAAGCGGCCCGGCCGCTTCTCGCCCTGGGCAAGCCCTTCGACGACCATCGACACGGAAGCGTCGCCAAAGATGAAATGCGTCTGCCGGTCGCGAAAATTGAGGTGTCCGGTGATGATCTCCGGCGTCGTCACCAGCACGCGTTTATGCGCCCCTGCCCGTACCAGATTGACCGCGATGTGCAACGCCGCCGCTGCCGAAGAGCAGCCAAGCCCCATATCGAAGCCGGCGCCTTTCGTGCCCAGCGCCTGCTGCATTTCGATGGCGATCGCCGGATAGGGCCGCTGATGGTGCGAGGCCGAGCAGATCACCAGGTCGATGTCGCCAGGCTTCAGCCCGGCATGATCGAGCGCCTTGCGGGCCGAAGCGATGCCGAACTCGGCCTCCAGCGACAGCGCATCGTCGGGCCGCGCCGCGAAGCGCGGCGCCATGCGGGTCGGATCGAGGATGCCTTCCCGTTCGATGACATGGCGGGTCTGGACGCCCGAGGCATGGACGATGAAGGCACTGTCCGATTTCTGCAGAAGCGGCTCGCCCGACACCTCGCGGCGGACGTTTTCCATATCCACCCAGCTGTTGAAGCTGGCGACGAGTTCCTCATTGGTGATCGAGGCTTCGGGGATTTCAACGCCGATGCCGCTGATGATGACGCGATGCATTTCCAGTTCGTCCCGTGCGCAGGCGTTGCGGCTTCGCCGTAAAAAGCTCGGCGCAACCTCTTTTGCACCTAGCCAGTTTATGCCGGCTTAAATCAAGTCCCTGGGACGGGTCTTTACCAGGCGCAGAGCTTGGTATTGGTCTGCGGGTTGTTCCAGCAGGCACCGTCATCGCGGCTGCGCACGAATTGCCCGGGCAGCGGCACGTTGCGGCGGCCGAGATTGACATAGCCATAGGCAAAACCCGGTCCGTCGATTTCCAGGACGTAGGTCGGATAGCCCGGCGCCGAGATGCGAAAGCTGCCGGCATCGTCCAGCGCCCGATAGCTGCACGAGAAATAGCCGTCGTCGCTGGTGAAGCAGCGCGCTCGCTTGGCCTCCGCCGATATAGACAAGGCAAGCACAGCGGCCGCACAAACGCTGCCGCCGAAACCCATCTTCTTCAGTGTCATCATCCACCCCCATGGCCCATGAAGGGCCTTATCCCTGCCCCAGCGAGATGCGCATGACGGCGAAAGCCGGTCAAGCATCCGCTGCTGGCTGTTTTTGGGTGTAGCTAAGAGTTTCTAAGCAGAACGCCGCGCCACGATGAAGAGACGGGGAAAGCGCAGCAATACCTTGCCGCTTGCCGTTTTCGGATAGGCTTCGCTGATCCCGGCCGTGTAGCGCTTCAGGAAAAGCTGCCGCTCGTTCTCGTCGAGCGGATCGAGGAACGGCTTCAGCCCCGTCGACTTCACCCATTCGACGATCGCCTCGGCATCGGCCAGCGGATGGTTGTAGATCGTGTGCCAGATATCGAGCCGATCCGAGAATGGTGACAAAAGGTCGTAGTAGAACGCGACCGGCGGCAGCGGCGCGCGGGCCGCGCGCTCGAGCTTTTCGGCAAACGGCATCTCGGCCGCGGTCTCCCGCATCAGCCGGTGCGAAGGCTCAGCCATATTGTCCGGCATCTGCACGGCAAGCGCGCCGCCGGGCGCCAAAAATCCCATCAGCCGCTGGAAGACCGCCGGATGCTCCGGCAGCCATTGAAACACCGCATTGGCAAAGATCACGTCGACCGGTTCGTTCGGCTGCCACGCCGCCGCATCCGCCAAGGCAAAGGTGACGCCGGGCAGGCGCGCCTTCGCCTTCTCGATCATGTCGAGGGAGGTATCGAAGCCGCTGATCTGCGCCTGCGGCCAGCGCTCGACCAGCAATTCGGTCGAATTGCCCGGCCCGCAGCCAATGTCGACCACCCGGCGTGGTTCCGGCACCGGCACCTGCGCAACGAGATCGCGCGCGGGGCGGGTGCGCTCGTCCTCGAATTTCAGGTAGAGGGCGGCGGACCAGTCGGCCATCTTGGTTCCTCAGATCATTTGAGAATTCGCCGCCCTGTAAATGTCTTACCGCGTCAGCCGCTTATACGTCATGCGGTGCGGATTGACCGCGTCCGGGCCGAGGCGGCGGATCTTGTCCTGCTCGTAATCCTCGAAATTGCCTTCGAACCATTCGACGTGGCTGTCGCCCTCGAAGGCGAGGATGTGCGTCGCCAGGCGATCGAGGAACATGCGATCGTGCGAGATGATGACGGCGCAGCCGGCGAAGCTCTCGAGCGCGTCTTCAAGTGCAGCCAGCGTTTCGGTATCGAGATCGTTGGTCGGTTCGTCGAGCAGCAGCACATTGCCGCCGGTCTTCAGCATCTTGGCCAGATGCACGCGGTTGCGCTGGCCGCCGGACAGGTTGCCGACCTTCTGCTGCTGGTCGCCGCCGCGGAAATTGAACGACGCGCAATAGGCGCGGGTGTTGGCTTCGAACTTGCCGAGCTTGACCACTTCGGCGCCGCCCGAGATCTCTTCCCAGACCGTCTTGGTCGGGTCGAGCGCGTCGCGGCTCTGGTCGACATAACCGAGCTTGACCGTCTCGCCGACGCGGATGGTGCCGGCATCGGGCTTTTCCTGGCCGGTGATCATGCGGAACAGCGTCGTCTTGCCGGCGCCGTTCGGGCCGATGACGCCGACGATGCCGCCGGGCGGCAGCTTGAATTCGAGATCGTCGATCAAAAGCGTGTCGCCAAAGCCCTTCGACAAGCCCTCGACCTCGATCACCACATTGCCGAGCCGCTCGCCATGCGGAATGACGATCTGGGTGTCGCTCGGACGCCGCTTGTCGGCTGCATCCAGCAGATCCTGGAACGCCTGGATACGGGCTTTCGACTTGGTCTGCCGGGCTTTCGGGCTGGACTGGATCCACTCGCGCTCGCGGCCGATCGCCCGCTGGCGCGCATCGTCCTCGCGGCCTTCCTGCTTGAGCCGCTTGGCCTTGGCTTCGAGATATTTGGTGTAGTTGCCTTCGTACGGGATACCGCGGCCGCGATCGAGCTCGAGGATCCAGCCGGTGACATTGTCGAGGAAGTAGCGATCGTGGGTGATGATCATCACCGCGCCCGGATAGGCCCGCAGATGCTTTTCCAGCCACGCCGTCGTCTCGGCGTCGAGATGGTTGGTCGGCTCGTCGAGCAGCAGAAGGTCGGGCTGGCGCAGCAAAAGCTGGCAAAGCGCGACGCGACGGCGTTCGCCGCCCGACAGCTTGGTGACATCGGCCTCCTTGGGCGGGCAGCCGAGTGCCTCCATCGCCATCTCGACCTGCTGTTCGAGATCCCAGAGGTTGAGCCGGTCCATCTCGTCCTGCAGCTTGGCCGACTCGTCCGCCGTCTCGTCGGAATAGTTCATCATCAATTCGTTGTAGCGCTCGATGATGGCGGTCTTGGCGGCGACGCCTTC
The DNA here is from genome assembly GCF_040320505.1 of Mesorhizobium sp. M0678. Classification (NCBI taxonomy): domain Bacteria; kingdom Pseudomonadati; phylum Pseudomonadota; class Alphaproteobacteria; order Hyphomicrobiales; family Phyllobacteriaceae; genus Mesorhizobium; species Mesorhizobium sp. M0678. The sequence continues at coordinate 215,316 of NZ_JAMYPT010000008.1, forward strand.
CATGACGTTTTCGAACACGTTCTTGTTCGGATCGAGCGCCGGCTCCTGCGCCAGGTAACCGACGGTAGCACCCTCGGCCAGCCAGGCCTCGCCGCTCCACTCCTTGTCGATGCCGGCCATGATCTTGAGGATCGTCGACTTGCCGGCGCCGTTGGGACCGAGGATGCCGATCTTGGCGTCCGGATAGAAGGACAGATGAATGTTCTCGAGCACCTTCTTGGTGCCGTAGGCCTTGTTGAGGCCGGCCATGTGATAGATGAACTGGCGTGCCACGCGCGCTTTCCCTGAAAAGTCGACTGATGTCGGATTGAATGGAAGTTGGGGGCTATGTAAGCGATGCGGCCGCGAACGGCAAACAGTTTTGGCCCCAAGCGGATTTGGTCGCACCCACAAACGCTTAGCCGCTTCATTTCGTGCCGGCGCCCAGGCGAAAGCTCCGGTTAACCATTCCGCGTCAAACAATGTTGGATGGGAAATCGCTGGCAGCCGCGATTTCGGGGAGAGAGATCGGGCCGTGTTGAACAGTTTCCTGCTTTTTGCCGAAGCGGTTCTCTATTTCGGCATCATGGTCACGCTTTTCCGGTTCAGGGGCCGCATCGGCCTCGGCGTCTTTGTTTGCGCCCTTGGCGTCATGCATTTCCTGGAAACCTATCTCGCCAGCGTCTTCTACGTCGCGCTGCCGTTCGGCATGGTATCGCCGGGTTCGGCCGTGCTGTTTTCCGGCAAGCTGGTCATGCTGCTCCTGCTCTACATCAAGGAGGACGCGGCAACGGTCCGGCAGCCGATTTATGGCCTGCTGCTCGGCAATGCCCTGATGATCGGGCTCGTGCTGATCCTGCGCCTGCACGACATCGCACCGCTGCCCGACGGCAAGCTTCCCGACATCGGCTTCATCGACGAGATGGGCTGGCTGATGGTGTGGGGCACGACGCTGCTGTTCGTCGACGCCATCCTGATCATTCTGCTCTATGAAAAGCTCGGCAAATATCTGCGCAAGGCGCTTTTCACCCGCATCCTGGTCTCCGTCGCCTGCGTGCTCACCTTCGACCAGGCAGGCTTTTTCACGGCGCTGCATTTCGTCACCGGCGCGCCGGTCGCGGTGTTCTTCGGCGGCTGGTTCGCCAAGATGGCAGCGGCCCTGGTCTACAGCACCATGCTGGTCGGCTATATCAGGTGGTTCGAGGCGCGGCAGGTGCCGGCGGCGCGCGGGCTTTCCGACATTTTCGACACGCTGACCTATCGCGAGCGCTATGAGGCGCTGGTCGAGCATGTCGGTCGCGACGGCCTCACCGGCCTCCTGCACAGGGGGCGCTTCGACAGCGATGGCGAGGCCGCCGTCGCCGCCAGCCTGCGGACCGCCAGGGCGCTCAGCCTGCTGATCATCGATGTCGACCACTTCAAATCGATCAACGACCGCTTCGGCCACGCCGAGGGAGACAAGGTGCTGAAAGCCCTGGCAATTTTGCTTGGCGAACTTGTCGGGACCGAAGATCAATTGTTCAGGATCGGCGGTGAGGAATTCGCCATCCTCGGCTGGCGTCCGCAGCCGCTCGCCAGACTGCTGGGCGAAACCGTCAGGCAAGCGGTCAAGACGTCCGCGAGCACCAGCCGGTTCGACATTACCGTCAGCGCCGGCATCTCGACGGTCAGCGAGACGACCCGTTGCCTTGCCGATCTCTTTGCGCTGGCCGACCAGCGTCTCTACAAGGCCAAATCCACGGGACGCGATCGCGTTGTCGGCGAACCGGGCGGCAACGAAGCAGACGCCCGCAACACATGGACCAGGCCGGAGCGCAGCGCCGGCGCGTAACGCTGCCCAGGCCTGCGATTGGCTCAATCAGGATTGTTTGCGCCGCTGCCATCCGCCGATCGCAACCGAAACCGCCATCAGCGCGATCGCCAGCCATTTCAACGCGGTAATAATCGGGCCGGCTTCGATGTCGTAGGCAATGAACAGAAGAATGCCCGGTACCAGCAGGCCGCAGAGCACGAGCGTGATCCGGTTGATCTGCCATGACACTTTTGCCGCAAGCGCCTGGTCGCCGGGCACGGCGACAAGCGCGGCCCGCATTGCCTTCGGCGCCACCAGCGTGGTCGAAAGACGCAGCGAAATCGGCAGGCCGATGCCGATGATCAGGAAGGCGCATGCCGCCAGGAGCAGCGAAAACTTGATCGCACTGGTTTCGGCCGGTACCGGGAACAGCAGCGCCGCCAGCGGCAGGAAGACACAGAATATCCCGAGCGCGGCAATGGCGATGAAGATCGCCGCGTTGACCAGCGTGAACAATTGGTAGGTGCCGCCGCCGACGGGTTTGGCGAGCGTGGTCATGCGCGCCCACTCCACTTCGGTGTAGGAAAAGCCCGGCCACTCCATATGGCCGTCGCGGATCGCCGTCATGCCCTTGGCCCAGAACGCCAGCCGCGCCAGCGCGCCGCCCGTCATACCACTCATCGCCACCCCCTATGAATGATGCCCCCGGGATCATACCATCCCCGGTGCAAAGCGACAGTCGCGTACGGCCTGTTTACTGGAACCCGACGGCATCGACCGCGCCCTTCGGGCAGCCAGCCTTGGCTGTCGGCGCCGAGGCAAGCAGCAGGGCACCGAGCGAAGCGTTCGAAGCGATCGGGCCGGTCAGGCCGAGCGTCAGTTCGCCGATCAGCCGCCTGCCGTTCGAAGGATCGACCACGCAGGACACGCGGACCCGGTCGCCCGCGCCTTTGCCGAAGGCACTGTCGAAGGTGCTGCGGATCTGATCGGATGTCAGTTGCTTGCCGATGTTCTTGATGAAGAGATCGCGCACCGGCGACGCATTCATCGCGCGCATCAGGTTCAAAGCGACGGCGAAATACTCCTGCTGGCTCTTGCCGTAGCAGGTGCCGTGCTTGATCCATTCATGCCTTTCGAGGGCGGATGCGGTGCCCGGCATCACCTGGTCGAGTTCCGCTCGCGTTTTCGGGTCAAGGGTGACCGGCGGCAAGTCTCGCCAGTGCGCCGGATCGTCGTTCGCCTTGTCGCTTGCGGCGACCTGGCAATAGAAATTTCCGTTCGGCTGCGGCCACAACCCATGCAAGGTGAAGTGGGTCGCCTCGAAACCGGCGGCGGTCTGCGCACGGCATTCGGCCTTGCTGGATTTGGTCTCGCAGAAAGCCGGCTGCCAGCTCAGCGCGAAGACATATTCCGGCTTTCCGGACGCCGATGGCTTGTTCGGCTCGGCAGGCGCCGGTGCAGCCGGCATCGTCGACGCGCTGCCGCCCGAAACACGACCGCAGCTGATCTTAACCCAGCGGCGCTCCGGATCGGCGCCCGGCACGCGAATGAGATAGTGCGTGGGCGCGTCCTTGTTGCCGGCCAGCAGATCATAACTCTGACCAGCCGCGGTCGAGACATTGCCGGGATTCTTGCCGCTCTTGATCGCCTGCGTTGCCGGACAGGCGGCATCGGCGACGAAAGAGCCGGTCATCTTCACATCGGCGCGCGCCGCGCTTGCGCCAGCAAACGCAAGAAACACCGCCCCCCATATCGCCCAAATCCGCATTCCGGCACTCCTCGTGATTCACGCCGCAAGCTAGAAACTTGCGACATGTCAGACTTACGATTTCTTTCGCCCGGCCGTAAAAACAATCGCCAGCGCATTGAGACGGCTCCCGCGCGGTCGATCAGGATCCGCCCGCCTCCACCCGTTCCGTCAGGGTGCGCAGCAGATCAAGCGAGGCTTTCAGCGCGTCGGCGTCCATACCCTCCGAAACACGGTTCGCCCAAACATGCTGGCGTGTGCCGATATTCTTGACCGCTGCCCGGCCGGCATCGGTTATCGACAACAGCTTGGCGCGGCGATGCGCCGGGTTGTCGGCGTAGGCGGCAAGCCCCTCCGCAGCCAGTATGTCGGCCAGCCGCTGTACACTCTGACGGGCGAGACCCATGTCGCGGGCGATGTCGGCCACAGATTTCGGCTCCTTCAAAACTGCACCCAAAACCTGCCAGCGCGCTGCCGTCAGCCCGGTTGGAGCGGCCAGCCGCTCGGCCGCATCCAGAAAACTGCCGTTCATCCTGAACACGGCAAGCACCAGTTCGGTGAGCACATTTGCCGCTTCGGTCCTGGTCGTCATTTCTGGCCGGCCTCGATGGTCGCGACGAAATTATTAACGGCTTCGGCTACGACCTCCGGCTTGTCAAGCATCACCCAATGGCCGCTGCCCGCCACGATCTGGCGCGGAATGTCCGTGCGCAGCCGATAGAGCGCGGCTGGAGTGTCACTGGCCTCGGTAGCCAATACGAACATAGGCCCGCGATACGCATCGAGTGCCGGCTCCGGGTTCCATTCGGCCAGTGCCTTGCCGACACCTGCCCTCGCCGCCGGATCGACCACTGCCGCATCGGCCAGAACACGCTGGCGAACAGCCGCGTTAGGGCCGGCAATCGACGTGTAATAGGCGTTCAGGACATCACGGCCTTGCGGACCGGCCAGATCGCGGACAAAGCCGTCACGAATCGCCTGCGGCAGCGCACGAGGATCGGTCGCCGGGTCGACGAGCAAGACACCGGCGACCCGGTCGGCATGGCTGGCGGCATAAGCGAGCGCCACGCCACCGCCGCCGCTGTGCGCGACAATGAGAAACCGCTTCAGGCCAAACGCGTCGGCCACGGCACCGACATCCATTGCACGACCGTCATAACCATAGTCACCGTCCTGCGCCGGCGCGGAGGCGCCATGACCGCGAAAATCGAAGGCTACCGCCTCGCGGCCTTCGACGGAGAGCTGCATCACCCGGTCCCAGTGGGAAGCGCGGCTGCAATCTCCATGCAGGAACATGATCGGCAGGCCATTGCCGGCGTTGATCCTATAAGTGGCAAGCTGGCCTTGCGGGCCTGGAACAGTGGACGTCATCATGGATCATCTCCCTGGTTTCCTGACTGAACGCAGCAATCCCTGACAACAGGGTGGCCGTCGTGAAGGCGAAGCCCGCCAGCAAGATTGCACGCCGCGAAATGGCCCCGGTGGTTTTCATAGTCATACCCCCAATCTGCCGCTGACCATTTGACAGTATGCTGTCATGTAGTCACATTGACAGCATGCTGTCAACTACCGTCGAATGGGTACCCTACGTCCCTTGACGTCGATCGCTGCGTCGCCCAACAGTCGCCGACGGGAGCGAGACATGCCATTTGACAAGCAGAGGATGCTGGCATCGCCGACCGGCGCCGAGCTCAACCTTTATGTGAAACACGCCATCGGCCAACCGCGCGCCATTGTCCAGGTCAATCACGGGTTGGCCGAGCACGCGGCGCGCTATGCCCGTTTCGCCGATTTCCTTGGCGAGCGCGGCTACCAGGTCTACGCGCACGACCACCGTGGCCACGGCGCCACCAAGGCGCCCGACGCACCACCTGGCAGGTTCGCCGATGCGGATGGCGGTGCCAAGGTCATCGCCGATGTCGCCGCCGTCCATGATCTCATCGCCAGGGAACAACCTGGCCTGCCGGTCATCGTCTTCGGCCACTCCTTGGGCGCGTCGATCGCGCTGAACTTTGTCCTCCGCCACTCGGCGCGCATCCATGCCGCCGCGATCTGGAACGGCAATTTCTCGGCCGGACTGCTCGGCCAAATCGCGCTGGCCATGCTTGGTTGGGAAAAGTTCCGGCTTGGCTCAGACGTGCCGTCGCGCCTGCTGCCCCGGCTGACGTTCCGGGCCTGGGGCAAGGCGGTGCCCAATCACCGGACGCCGTTCGACTGGCTGTCGCGCGATGCCGTTGAAGTCGAGAAATACATCGCCGACCCGCTTTGCGGCTGGGACGCGTCGGTGTCGATGTGGCAGGACATCGTCATGATGACGCTGCATTGCGGCAGCGACCGCAATTTTTCCGGCGTGCGGCGCGACCTGTTCGTCAATCTGGTCGGAGGCGAGCAAGATCCGGCCTCGGACGGCGGCAAGGCGGTCAGCCATCTTGCCGGCCGGATGCACATGATGGGTTTTTCGAATCTCGTTTCAAAGGTTTACGCCAAAACCCGCCACGAAAGCCTGAACGAGATCAACCGAGACATCATCATGGAGGATTTTGCCGCCTGGGCCGACCGCGTGCTGAGGGCACAGTGATACTGGCCCATTGCAAGGGCCGTGACAGCGGCGCGCGGGATTGATAGAGGCTGCGCTTTCGATCAACCACGGTGATCCATGACTGAGCCTCCGCTCAAAGGCATCCGCGTCATCGAACTCGCACGCATCCTCGCCGGGCCATGGGCCGGACAGCTGCTTGCCGACCTCGGCGCCGACGTGATCAAGGTCGAGAGCCCGGACGGCGGCGACGACACCCGCAAATGGGGACCGCCCTTCGTCATCGGCCATGACGGCGAGAACCTTTCGGCCGCTTATTACCATTCCTGCAACCGCGGCAAGCGCTCCATCGCCATCGACTTCTCGACGCCCGAGGGTGCCGAGACGGTGCGCCGGCTGGTCGCGACATCGGATGTGCTGATCGAAAACTTCAAAGTCGGCGGACTGAAGAAATACGGCCTCGACTATGACAGCCTGAGGAAAATCAACTCGCGGCTGATCTATTGCTCGATCACCGGTTTTGGCCAGTCGGGACCGTATGCGCCGCGTGCCGGCTATGATTTCATCATCCAGGGCATGGCCGGCATGATGTCGATCACCGGCGAAGCCGGCCGCGAACCGCAAAAGGCGGGCGTCGCTATATCGGATGTTTTCACCGGGCTTTATTCGGTCATCGCCATCCAGGCGGCGCTTCGCCATGCCGAGAAGACCGGCGAAGGCCAGCATATCGACATGGCGCTCTACGACACCCAGATCTCGACGCTCGGCAACCAGAACCTCAACTATCTCGTCTCCGGACAGTCGCCGGTGCAGATGGGCAATGCGCATATGAACATCGCGCCCTACGAAGTGGTGCCGGTGAAAAATGGCCACATCATCCTGGCGGTCGGCAATGACGGCCAGTTCGCAAAGTTCTGCGCTGCCGTCGGCCTCGACGAGCTGGCGTCGAACCCTGACTTCGCCACCAATCCCGCCCGCGTCGCCAACCGGGCAAAGCTGCGCGAGCATATGATCGAGGCGCTGAAAGCCTTCGATCGCGACCCGTTGCTGGCCAGACTTGAGACTGCCGGAGTGCCGGCCAGCCCGATCAACAACATCGGCCAGATGTTTGCCGACCCGCAGACCATAGCGCGCGGCATGCGGCTCGACCTCGATGACGGCCATGGCAATCTCTTGCCCTCGGTGCGGGCGCCGATGGTCATGTCCGGCACGCCACTGGTCTATGAGCGCCCGTCGCCGCGTCTCGGCGAACACACCGAAGAAATCCTTGCCGAACTGGAGAGGTCAGGAAAATGAAGACCGGCGGACAACTCATCGTCGATGCGCTCGAAGCCAACGGAACGGACCGTATCTATTGCGTACCTGGCGAATCCTATCTGGCGGTGCTCGACGCGCTGCATGATTCACCGATCCGCACAATCGTCTGCCGCCAGGAGGGCGGTGCCGCAATGATGGCCGACTGCCATGGCCGCCTAACCGGCAGGCCCGGCATCTGCTTCGTCACCCGTGGCCCAGGCGCCACCAATGCCTCGGCCGGCATCCACATCGCGATGCAGGATTCAGTCCCCCTCATCCTGTTCATTGGCCAGGTCGCCAGCCACGCCAAGGGGCGCGAGGCCTTCCAGGAGGTCGACTACGTCAGGTTCTTCGGCGATATCGCCAAATGGGTGGTCGAGATCGACGACGCCGCACGCATACCCGAATTCGTCACACGCGCCTTTGCGGTGGCGACGTCCGGTCGCCCGGGCCCGGTCGTCATCTCGCTGCCCGAGGACATGCTGACCAGCCTCGCCGAGGCACCGGACGCCCGGCATTACACCCCTGTCGAGACGCAGCCCGGCGAAGCCGAGCTCGACGCACTGGAAGTGTTGCTCAACAAGGCAAAGCGGCCCTTCGTCATCCTCGGCGGTACGCGCTGGGACGCGCAGGCCGTTGCACGGATGCGGACGATAGCCGAAGCCTGGTCGCTGCCGGTCGGCTGCTCCTTCCGGCGCCAGATGCTGTTCGACCATCTCCACCCGAACTATGCCGGCGATGTCGGCATCGGCATCAATCCCAAGGTAGCAACCGCCATCAAGCAGGCCGACCTTGTGCTGCTGATCGGCGGCCGCATGGGCGAGATGCCGTCATCCGACTACACGCTGCTGAAGAGTCCCTACCCCGACCAGACGCTGGTCCATATCCATGCCGACGCCGGCGAACTCGGCCGCGTCTACCGGCCGGCGCTGGCGATCAATGCCTCGCCTGCCGCTTTCGTCGAAGCCTTTGCCAGACGCAAGCCGGCCGCAACGCCGGTGTGGGCGGCTGAGGCAGCGAAGCTGCACGCCGCCTATCTCGACTGGTCGACGCCTCCGGAGAGCGGCCCCGGCGCCGTCCAGATGGGGCCGATCATGAATTATCTCGAAACGATTCTGCCGGACGACGCCATCCTCGCCAACGGCGCCGGCAACTACGCCACCTGGGTGCATCGCTACCATCGCTTCCGGCGTTTCGGCACGCAGGCAGCACCTACATCCGGCTCGATGGGCTACGGCACGCCGGCGGCGGTCGCCGCCAAGCAGCTTTTCCCAGACCGCGACGTGATCGCCTTCGCCGGCGACGGCTGTTTCCTGATGAACGGCCAGGAATTCGCCACCGCCGTGCAATACGGGCTGCCGATCATCGTCATCGTCGTCAACAATGGCATCTACGGCACCATCCGCATGCATCAGGAGCGCGAATATCCCGGCCGTGTCGTCGCCACGGACTTGAAGAATCCCGACTTTGCTGCTTTGGCCCGTGCCTATGGCGGCCATGGCGAGACGGTGGAAAAGACCGCCGACTTCGCCGCGGCCTTCGAGCGAGCGCGGGCCAGCGGCAAGCCGTCGATCGTAGAGATCAGGCTCGACCCTGAAGCCATCACGCCGACCCGCACGATGACCCAGATTCGCGACAAGGCCTGACAAAACAGGATGATTGCCCTGTTTTGTCGTCGTGATCTGCCTATTTGGCCTTCTCGATCTGGCCGCGGATCTCGCCGTCCGCGTGGGCCGCGGTGTGGATGTTGACGTAATATTTGCCAGCCTCAAGATCGGTGGCCTGGGCATCAGTCAATGTCGCCGAACCCTTGATCGGGCTCTTCAGCTTGCCTTCGAACGGCACCACTGGATCGGCGTTTTGACCCTTTGCCGCCGGGCCGTGAATGTGTGCGGCCTTCGCCGGCCCGCTGAGGCCGGAATATCTCACGGTCCAGCTGAGTTTCTTGGTGGCGGTGTTGAACCTGAGCGTGGCGGTGCCCTTGCCCTTCGTGGTGACGGGCGGGTTCTGCTCAGCGCCATTGAGCGTCGCCGTCATCTTTACGGTTTCGGCCAGAGCCGGTGACACCGAGAAGATGGTTGCAGAAATGGCCAGCGCCGAAAGCATCGGCGTGAAGGACTGGATGCGCATGGAAACCTCCGTTGTGGCACCTTTGAAGCGGATGCATCGGCACAACGATTTTGCGAGCGGATGTTTCCGCCGGTAACGTTCATTTTACATCCCACTAAAAAGGGGCGGTCGCCCGCCCCTTTTCCGCTACAAGCCAGTTTGACAGCCCTATTTGATGGCCTTGTCGGTGATCGCCGTCGTGTAGGCGCCGGTAGGCTCCTTGCTGATGATCTTCTGGTCGAGCAGCGCCTTGGCGGTGCGCTCGTAGGTCGCCGGATCGAGCTTGCCATCGGCATTGTCGATCAGCTTGGCGACTTCGCCCATCATGCGCTTCTGGTGATTCTCGTCCTGGCCGCCATTGTCCATGACGATGCCGGCCGCTTCGTCGGAATTGTCGACGGCGTATTTCCAACCCTTCATCGAAGCGCGCACGAAACGCACCATCTTGTCCTCGAAGGCCGGATCCTTGAGCTTGTCCTCCAGGGCATAGAGCCCGTCTTCGAGGAGATCGTTGCCCATGGCGGAATAGTTGAAGACGGTCAGCTCTTCCGGCTTGTAGCCGGCGTCGATGAGCTGCCAGTACTCGTTGTAGGTCATGACCGAAATGCAATCCGCCTGCTTCTGGATCAGCGGCTGCACGTCAAAGCTCTGCTTGAGCACGGTGACGCCGTCCGGCCCGCCATCGGTCTTGAGGCCAAGCTTGTTCATCCAGGCATAGAACGGATACTCGTTGCCGAAGAACCAGACGCCGAGCGTGTGGCCCTTGAAATCGGCTTCGGTCTTGACCGGGCCGTCCTTCGGGCAGACCAGCTCCATGCCGGCCTTCTTGAACGGCTGGGCAATGTTGACCAGCGGCACGCCCTTTTCGCGCGCAGCCAGCGCGCCGCCCATCCAGTCGACGATGACGTCGGCGCCGCCGCCGGCGATGACCTGCTCGGGCGCAATGTCCGGTCCGCCGGGCTTGATGTCGACGTCGAGGCCCTCGGCTTCATAGAAGCCCTTGGCCTTGGCGACATAATAGCCGGCGAACTGGGCCTGCGTGACCCATTTCAGCTGCAGCGTCACCTTGTCCGCGGCCAACGCCTGGAACGCGGCAAGCGACATCGCGCCGGCCAGCATCGAAACAACAAGTCTTTTCATGTTTTTACCCTCTGAAGTTAGCGCCCTAAACCCACCGCCCCTATCCACCACGGACAGAGGGATGCCAAAACGTGACTGCTCTCTCGAAAAGAGCGACCACGCCATAAAAGACCGAACCCGCAAGTGCTGCAACTGCGATTTCCGCCCACACCATGTCGATGTTCATCCGCCCGACTTCCGTCGAAATGCGGAATCCCATGCCGACCACCGGCGTGCCGAAGAACTCGGCGACGATGGCGCCGATCAGCGCCAGCGTCGAATTGATCTTCAACGCATTGAAGATGAAGGGTGCCGCCGCCGGCAGCCGCAGCTTGAACAGCGTCTGCCAGTAGCTCGAGGCATAGGTGCGCATCAGGTCGCGCTCCATATGGCCGGAGGCGGCAAGCCCGGCGACGGTGTTCACCAGCATCGGGAAGAAGGTCATGATGATGACCACCGCTGCCTTCGACTGCCAGTCGAAGCCGAACCACATGACCATGATCGGCGCGACGCCGATGATCGGCAGCGCCGACACCATATTGCCGATCGGCAAAAGCCCGCGCCGCAGGAACGGCACGCGGTCGGCGGCGATGGCAACGAGGAAGCCGGCGCTGCTCCCCGCCACATAGCCGAAGATAACCGCCTTGAAGATGGTCTGCCTGACATCGGCCCCCAGCACCGGCAGCGAGCCGACGATGCGTGCACCGATGGCGCTTGGCGGCGGCAACAGGATGAAGGGAATGCCGGCACCACGCGTCACCGCCTCCCAGATGATCAGGATCCAGGCGCCGAAGATGGCCGGAATGATCAGGCGCAGGGCGGTTGACGCCCAGCGCGATGTCGGGCGAAACGACGACAGGACCGTTACGCAGCGCCAGGCCAAAAACCACGCCGCGACGAGCAGCAGATAGAAGGATGCGCGAGCGCTGCCCTCATTGCCGGTTATGCCGGCGAGCAGCATCCACGCTGCGCCGTGCGCGCCAAGGAACAGCAACACCACCCCGATCATCGGTGGAAAGTTGTCGGCCTCGATTGCCACGAGCAGCAAAATGAAAATCAAAACCGTAGTTGCCATGCCGTAACCGGGCGTAGCACTGACGAGCGGCCAAAGAAGCAGCGCGCCGGCAAGCAGGACAAGCGCGGCATACCCCTGCCAGGATCGAGGCGTGATTGAGGAAAGGCTCAGGATGGAGCTCATGCCGGCCTCCCGCCCATGGCGCGGTCGACAAGGCGCCCGGCGATGCCGACGACCATCACCAGCAGCGCCGCGACCACCGACCCGGCAACCAGAGCCGACCAGATGTCGATGGTCTGGCTGTAATAGGCGCCGGCGAGCAATTTGGCGCCGATGCCGGCGACGGCGCCGGTCGGCAACTCGCCGACGATGGCGCCGACCAGGCTGGCGGCCACCGCCACCTTCATCGAGGTGAACAGGAACGGCACCGAAGCCGGCACGCGCAATTTCCAGAAGGTCTGCGAGGCACTGGCATTATAGGTGTGCATCAGGTCGAGATGGGTGAGCTCGGGCGAGCGCAGTCCCTTCACCATGCCGACCGCCACCGGGAAGAACGACAGATAGGTCGAGATCAGCGCCTTCGGGATAAGCCCGGTGATGCCGACCGCCGCCAGCACGACAATGATCATCGGCGCCACCGCCAGGATCGGAATGGTCTGCGAGGCGATGATCCACGGCATCAGACTGCGGTCGAGCGTCGCCACATGCACGATGCCGACGGCGATGACGATGCCGAGCGCCGTGCCGAAAGCAAAGCCGAGCAGCGTCGACGACAACGTCACCCAGGCATTGTAGACAAGGCTGCGGTTCGAGGTGATGCTACGCAGAAAGGTGTTTTCGAAAAAATTCACCGCCACCTGATGCGGCGCCGGCAGCGTCGGCTTCGGCTGTACCAGCGTCTTGCCGATGAATTCCACAATACCCGGTGTCTGATTGGCGCGGCGGTCGAGATCGCGCTGGAACGGCGCGTTGAGGATGACAGCCATGACGTACCAGACAACGACGACGCCCAGAAGGATCGAGGTCACCGGAACGATCTTGTCGCGAAACGAGTCCATCTAGCAGGCCTCGCAGGATGGGTGCCCTCCTCTCCCCAACGGGGAGAGGAGGGAGCTCATCTTCCGCCGCCTCAATCATCATAGCTGTGCCCTGCCCTCAGCCCGTCCCGCACGCGTGCCGCGATGGCCAGGAACTCCGGCGTCTCGCGGATATCGAGCGGCCGCTTTTTCGGCAGCGTCGATTCTATGACGTCGCTGACACGCCCCGGGCGCGGCGACATGACGACGATGCGCGTCGACAGATAGACCGCCTCAGGGATCGAATGGGTGACGAAGCAGATAGTCTTGTTGGTCCGCTCCCAAAGCTCCAGCAACTGTTCGTTGAGGTGATCGCGCACGATCTCGTCCAGCGCGCCGAACGGCTCGTCCATCAACAAAAGGTCGGCATCGAAGGCGAGCGCCCGCGCGATCGAGGCGCGCTGCTGCATGCCGCCCGAAAGCTGCCAGGGGTATTTCTTCTCGAAGCCGCTGAGGTTGACAAGGTCGAGAGTGCGCTTGATGCGCGCCGCCTGCTCCGCCCTGGACAGGCCCATGATCTCCAGCGGCAGTGCCACATTGCGCTTGATCGTGCGCCACGGATAAAGTGCGGCCGCCTGGAAGACATAGCCATAGGCGCGGCTCTGGCGCGCCTGCTCGGGCGTCATGCCGTTGACGGAGATGGCTCCCGATGTCGGCTTCTCCAGATCGGCGATGACGCGCAGCAAGGTCGTCTTGCCGCAGCCGGAGGGCCCGATGAAGGACACGAATTCCCCCTTGCCGATGGTCAGGTCGACATTCGACAGCGCCTGCACCGGACCATCATTGGTCTGGAAGGTCAGGCCAAGCTTGCTTGCCGAAACAACGGCTGGCGATACTCCCGTCATCGGCCGTAGCCTGTCGCTTCCGGCCACTGCGGCGCCGGCCGGAATCCCATTGATTTTACCCTGATGTTGCTTTCCACTCGCCCAGTCCTACTCGCCCCAGTTCTACTCGCCCCAGTTTTACTCGCCCCAGTTCTACGCGCCCTTGTCCCATCAGATAGACGCCCGGAGTTGCCCCGATGTCGCCCAAACCGACTTGCCATCTTATCCGCCCTGAAAGCTCTTATGAAGGCAAGCAGGGCCTGAGTTATTTCGCCGGTATCGCCGCCGAAACAGTCGGCTCGTCCGGCATCTGCATGCATCTGCTGACCATGCCGCCGGGTGCCCGCGCCAAGGCGCATATGCACGAAAACCATGAAACCGCGATCTATGTGCTCTCCGGCGAAGTCCATACCTGGTATGGCGACCGGCTCGAACAGCATATCGTGGTCAAGGCCGGCGATCTTTTCTATATTCCCCCCGGCGTGCCGCATCTGCCGGCCAATCTGAGCGACGGCCCCGCCTCGGCGGTCATTGCCCGAACCGATCCCAACGAACAGGAAAGCGTCGTCCTGCTGCCGGAACTGGACGGGTTGGTCGCCTGACGCCGGCATCGAGGCAGCGGTCGTCATCGGCACCGTCACGAACATGATTTCAGCGGCCCTATCTCCTCAAGGCCGGGAATGGTCACGAAGAAACCGTCCCCTCCTCTGTTGATGACCTTGACGACATCCGTGGTCGTGCCCTCCTCGCCCTCGGCGAAACAGGTGGAGCTCAACAACAAGGTGCCAGGCGCTGTCGTCAGTCGCTGTGCGAACTCGCAGCCGCTGCCATAGGTTTCGACGCCGTCGGCGGTCAGCACGACATAATCGTCGCTGTCCTGATAACCGAGCCGTACACCAGCGCAACCGACCTCATTGCCAAAGGAGCCGGCAAGGACGTCAGCCGCCGCCGGCCCGGCGGCAAGGATCGCCGCGGCCATTGAGATAATCGCTCCGTGGCTCGCCAAGCTCAAACGCCCGTCGCCGGGATGCCCGTCCGTTCCACCTTGCGCGGCGCGGAAATTTCCTTCCACGTCGACAGCGCCCGGTTGACCGCCGCGTTCGGCTCGCGAGCGACGAACTCGCCATGGCCGGGCTTCGCCTTGACCTCGTTTTCCTCGATCGACAGTTCGCCGCGCGAGAAGACGAAGCGCGGCAGGCCGGTTACCTCAAAACCTTCGAAGACATTGTAGTCGATCACCGACTGCTGCTTCTTGGCCGTGATCTTCTTCTTGCGCTTCGGGTCCCAGACGATGATGTCGGCGTCCGCGCCTTCGACGATGGCGCCCTTCTTCGGGTACATGTTAAGGATCTTGGCGATGTTGGTCGAGGTCACCGCGACGAACTCGTTCATCGTCAGCCGGCCGGTCTTAACGCCGGTCGTCCACAGCACCGGCAAACGATCCTCGAGCCCGCCCGTGCCGTTCGGGATCTTGGTGAAGTCGCCGACGCCGTTGCGCTTTTGTTTGGTGGTGAAGGCACAATGGTCGGTCGCCACCACTTGCAGCGACCCGGCCTGCAGGCCGGCCCACAGCGAATCCTGGTGCAGTTTGTTGCGGAAGGGCGGGCTCATCACCCGGCGCGCCGCGTGGTCCCAGTCCTTGTTGAAATATTCGCTCTCGTCCAGCGTCAGGTGCTGGATCAGCGGCTCGCCGTATACCCGCATGCCTTTCTGGCGCGCCCGGCGGATGGCTTCGTGCGCCTGCTCGCAGGAGACATGCACGACATAGAGCGGCACACCGGCCATGTCGGCGATCATGATGGCGCGGTTGGTCGCCTCGCCTTCGACTTCAGGCGGGCGCGAATAGGCGTGTCCCTCCGGGCCGCTGTTGCCCGCCGCCAGCAGCTTCTGCGACAGCGCCGCCACCACGTCGCCATTCTCGGCATGGACCAGCGGCAGCGCGCCGAGATCGGCACAGCGCTGGAACGACGAATAGAGCTCGTCGTCATCGACCATCAGCGCGCCCTTGTAGGCCATGAAATGCTTGAACGAGGTAATGCCCCTGTCGACGACAGTGGCCATCTCGTCGAACACCTGCTTGCCCCACCAGGTGATCGCCATGTGGAACGAATAGTCGCAGGACGCCTTCGAGGTCTTGTTGTCCCACATCTGCAGGGCCTCGAGCAGCGATTGCTGCGGCGCCGGCAGGCAGAAATCGACGACCATGGTCGTGCCGCCGGCAAGGGCCGCTCGCGTGCCGGATTCGAAATCGTCGGCCGAATAGGTGCCCATGAACGGCATTTCGAGATGGGTATGCGGGTCGATGCCGCCCGGCATCACATAGCAGCCGCTGGCGTCGAACTCATGGTCGCCATGCAGATCCGGCCCGATGCCGATGATCTTGCCGTGCTTGAACAGCACATCGGCCTTCCACGTCCGGTCGGCGGTGACGATGGTGCCATTCTTGATGACTTTGGACATTTTCTTGTTCCCTTATTCTCTTCGCGCTTCTTGTGAGCGGCGTTGCGAGGCTATCCCATCATTCGACAATCACCGCCGTGTCGACGACCGCATGGAACAGCACGTCGGCGCCGGCCGCTGCCCATTCCTTGGTGATTTCCTCGGCCTCGTTGTGGCTGAGACCGTCGACGCAGGGGCACATCACCATTGCGGTGGGTGCGACGCGGTTGATCCAGCAGGCGTCATGGCCGGCGCCGGAGACGATGTTGCGATGCGTATATCCCAGGCGCTCCGCCGCATCCCGCACAGCCTTGACGCAGCCCGCGTCGAAAGTGACCGGGTCGAAATGGCCGACCTGCTCGATTTGATATTTGATGTCGAGCGCGTCGCAGATCGTGTCGATGCCTTCGCGGATGCGCCCGTCCATGGCGTCCAGCACCTCCTTTTCCGGCGAGCGGATGTCGATGGTGAAGACGGTGCGCCCGGCGATGATGTTGCGCGAGTTCGGATAGACCTCCATATGGCCGACCGCGCCGACGGCGTCGGGCTGATAGTCCATGGCGATCTCGTGCACCAGTTCGATCACCCGCGCCATGCCGAGCCCGGCATTGCGCCGCTTCGGCATCGGCGTCGAGCCGGTGTGCGCCTCCTTGCCGGTCAGCGTCACCTGCAGCCATTTCAACCCTTGCCCGTGGGTGACGACACCGATATCGATGCCCTCGTCCTCAAGGATCGGGCCCTGCTCGATGTGCAATTCGAAGAAAGCGTGGATCTTGCGCTCGCCGACTTTCTCGCTGCCCTTCCAGCCGATCCGTTCGAGCTCCTCGCCGAATTTCTTGCCGTCCTTGTCGACATGCGAATAAACGTCGGCCTGGTCGAGCACGCCGGCGAATACCCCGGACGCCATCATCGCCGGCGCAAAGCGGGCGCCTTCCTCGTTGGTCCAGTTGGTGACGACGATCGGGTGCTTGGTCTTGATGCCGAGATCGTTGAGCGAGCGCACGACCTCCAGGCCGCCGAGCACGCCGAGCACGCCGTCATACTTGCCGCCGGTCGGCTGGGTGTCGAGATGGCTGCCGACATAGACCGGCGGCAGGCTGGGGTCGGTGCCTTCGCGACGGGCAAACATCGTACCCATCTCGTCGACGCCCATTTCGAGCCCCGCCTCATCGCACCAGCGCTTGAACAGATGCCGCCCTTCGCCGTCCTCGTCGGTAACGGTCTGGCGATTGTTGCCGCCGGCAATGCCGGGGCCGATCTTCGCCATCTCCATTATCGAATCCCACAAACGGTCTGAATGGATTCGCAAATTCTCGCCGGGGGCGGCCATATTCTAAAACCTCATTGGTTGTGGCACGCCAGCGTCCCCCTCCCCCTCGAGGGGAGGGTGGCCGCGAAGCGGTCGGGTGGGGTCGGCTGACATGCGCGCGACCTTCTCCTTGACCACCTGTGCGACATGCCAGGCGCTGTTTATGACATCGGGCTCATCGACGCGAAAGATATCGAACCCGAGCGATCGCAGATAGGCATCACGGACGGCGTCGTGCCGTTTGCCCTTCTCCTGTTCGTGCAGATCACCATCGACTTCAACGACCAGCTTTACCGCAAGGCAAGCAAAGTCGACGATATAAGGCCCGATCGGACACTGGCGGCGGAACTTGATGCCGGCCGATTTCAATTCGCGCAGTTCATACCACAGCAGGGATTCGCCTTTGGTCGCATGAACTCGAAGCGCGCGCGCCTTTTGGCGCATTTCGAAGCTCACGCGGGTCCGGGGCATCATAGGCACCTATGCGGCCGAAGGTCAGGCTGGCGCACTGCCGCACCGACCCCACCCGGCCGCTTCGCGGCCACCCTCCCCTCGAGGGGGAGGGAAAGCTGCGGCAAATTCGTCAATCCACGGCCCTCAGCACTTCGCGCACATGGTCGATCAATTCGTTGATCTGACCTTTGGTGATGATCAGCGGCGGCGATAGCGCGATGATGTCGCCGGTGGTGCGGATCAATGCACCACGCTCGAACGCCTTGACGAAAGCCGAGAAGGCCCGCTTCGTCGGCTGGCCGGTGATCGGCGCCAGCTCGATCGCGCCGATCAGGCCGATGTTTCTGATATCGATGACGTTCGGCTCGCCCTTCAGCGAGTGCAGCGCGTCCTCCCAGTACGGCGCCAGTTCCTCGCCGCGCGTCAGCAGCCCCTCTTCCTTGTAGGTGTCGAGCGTGCCCAACGCCGCCGCGCAGGCGATCGGATTGCCCGAATAGGTGTAGCCGTGGAAGAACTCGATCATGTGCTCGGGCCCAGTCATGAACGCGTCGTGGATTTCCTTCTTTACGAACACCGCGCCCATCGGGATGACGCCGTTGGAGACGCCTTTGGCGGTGGTCATGATATCCGGCGTGACACCGAAATAGTCGGCGGCGAACGGCGTGCCGAGACGGCCGAAACCGGTGATGACTTCGTCGAAGATCAGCAAGATGCCGTGCTTGGTGCAGATCTCGCGCAGCCTCTCGAGATAGCCCTTCGGCGGCAGGATGACGCCGGTGGAACCGGCCACCGGCTCGACGATGACGGCGGCAATGGTCGAGGCGTCGTGCAGTGCGACGATGCGCTCCAGCTCGTTCGCCAGTTCCGCGCCATGCTCCGGCACGCCCTTGGTGAAAGAGTTCTTTTCCGGCAGATGCGTGTGTGGCATGTGATCGACGCCGCCGAGCAGCGTGCCGAACATCTTGCGGTTGGTGACAATGCCGCCGACGGAGATGCCGCCGAAATTGACGCCGTGATAGCCGCGCTCGCGGCCGATCAGACGGGTGCGCGAGCCCTCGCCTTTTACGCGGTGATAAGCGATTGCCATCTTCAGCGCCGTCTCGACCGATTCCGAGCCGGAATTGGTGAAGAACACATGGTCCATGCCCTTCGGCGCGATGTCGACCAGCCGGTTCGCCAGCTCGAACACGATCGGATGGCCCATCTGGAACGCGGGTGCGTAGTCGAGCTCTGCCGCCTGGCTCTGGATCGCCTCGGTGATCTTCGGGCGGCAGTGGCCGGCATTGACGCACCACAGGCCGGCGGTGCCGTCGAGCACCTTGCGCCCGTCGCTGGTCGTGTAGTGCATGTCCTTGGCCGACACCATCATGCGCGGCGCCTGCTTGAACTGCCGGTTTGCCGTGAACGGCATCCAGAATGCGCTGAGATCGTTCGGCGTGACTTTCAGCCGGTTGGACATGACCAAGACTTCCCCTTGTAACCTGTTTCGGTGCGGCTAACGCTTGGTCTTTCCAACGCTTGGTCTTCGCGACGTTTTCGTGCTACGCAAATTTTTGACCGGTTGGACAAACGTTAGCACCGCCTTATCAGCGGTCAAGGGATTACTAGCGGAAATGCGGCTTTCGAAGTGCGCTCCACAGGGCGAGGAAAAACTGGTCCAGAGAATTGGTCCAGACACTCCTCCCAGCGAAGGTTTTGCGGGGTGACGGGGGCGGTCGAAAGCTCCGCTCCTCGCCGCACCCGCATTCAGCTGGAAAAGCGCGAGCTCATCCTGGAGGCGGCGCTCGAAGTCTTCTCGACCAACGGTTTTCGCGGCTCGACCATCGACCAGATCGCCGAAGCCGCCGGCATGTCGAAGCCAAACCTGCTCTATTATTTCCGCCGTAAGGAGGACATCCACAAGACGCTGATGCAGCGGCTTCTCGACACCTGGCTGGCGCCGCTGCGCGAGCTCGACGACATCGGCGATCCGCTAACCGAACTGCGCAGCTACATCAGGCGCAAGCTGGAAATGGCGCGCGATTTCCCGCGCGAGAGCCGCCTGTTCGCCAATGAGATCCTGCAGGGCGCGCCGCGCATCATGCCGATGCTGGAAGGGGAGTTGAAGACGCTGGTCGACGAGAAAGCCAACGTCATCAAGGGCTGGATGCGCGCCGGCAAGATCGCCCGCACCGACCCCTGGCACCTGATCTTCTCGATCTGGGCGACGACGCAGCATTATGCCGATTTCGACGTGCAGGTGCGCGCCGTGCTCGGCCCCGACCGCGGCGGCGACGGCCGCTTCGAGGATGCCGCAAGATTTCTTGAGCAGCTGTTCATCGACGGGCTGAAGCCGAAGGGCTGACGACCATGATCCCGAAAAGTGGAAGCCGGTTTTCGGACAAGATCATGGTCAAAACAAAGATAGGGTTCAGGCGCTGCGCCGCTCGGCCGGAAGCGTCTCCAGCAGTTGTTCGAGCTTGGCGATCGAGTTCTGCTCGGCGAGCGGCGTGTAGACGATCAGCTTCATGTCCGAGCCGTCGTCGATCGACAGGCTCATATGCTCGAACGCCATGGCGCCTGCCGTCGGATGCCTGACATGCTTCACACCCGACAGGTTGCGGGCCACATCGCGCAGCGGCCACCATGCCCGAAACTCCGGGCTTGAACGTGTCATCAGCGCGATCAGCCGCTCGAAATCCGGGTCGCCGACATATTTGGCGCTTTCCGCCCGGAATGACGCCAGCACGGCACGCGCCAGTTCCTCCCAGTCGACGAGCAGGCGCCGATGCTGCGGGCTGGTGAAAACCATATGGACGATGTTGCGGGCATCGCCCTCCAGCAGGCCATAGTCGCCGAACACGGCTGCCGCGGCAGAGTTCCAGGCCAGCACATCCCAGCGCCGCCCGACGACATAGGCCGGCTGCAGGACCAGGCTTTGCAGCATGTGCAGCAAGGGTCCGTCGACTTTTTCAGGCGCATCGACGCGATGCTCCGGCTGCGGACGGCCGGCAAGGATGAACAGATGCCGTTGCTCGGCCGCGTCCAGGCGCAATGCCTGACTGAGCGCCGTCAGCACCTCGACGGACGGCCGCACGTCGCGCCCTTGCTCCAGCCATGTGTACCAGGTCGTGCCGACGCCGGCGATCATCGCCACCTCCTCGCGCCGCAGCCCGGGTGTGCGCCGGCGCAGGCCGGTCGAGATGCCCGTGGCCGATGGCGTCAGCCTTTCGCGCCGCGAACGCAGAAAGGCGCCAAGCTCGCGGCGACGGCTGCCTTCGGCAGAATGCGTGGTGGAATCCATCGGCGCTATTATAGCAGTACCGATACCAGGATAAAGTTTGAACTGTTTGGCATGCGTCTGGTGCCCCATCTTTCTGCTCAGAGCGATGACATGGAGGCTCTGAACATGGAACTGAAAGACAAGACGATCCTGATTACCGGCTCGACCGACGGCGTCGGCAGAGTCGTGGCGCAAAGGCTCGGCGCCGGCGGCGCCCGCATCCTGGTGCATGGCCGCGACGCGACAAGGGGCAAGGCGACCGTGGCCGAGATCGAAGCCGCCGGCGGCAAGGCCGAGCTGCTTGTCGCCGACCTCTCCTCCCTGGCCGAGGTCCGCCGCCTCGCCGAAGCCGTGCGCGCCAGGACTGACCGGCTCGATATCCTCATCAACAATGCCGGCGTCGGCACAGCCGGCCCCAACGCGAAACGGCAGGTCAGCGCCGACGGCTACGAGCTGCGCTTTGCCGTCAATTATCTCGCCGGCTTCCTGCTCACCACGGAGCTGCTGCCGCTGCTCAAGGCCAGTGCGCCGGCGCGCATCATCAATGTCGCCTCGGCCGGGCAACGGGCGATCGACTTCAGGGATGTCATGCTGACCCGCTCCTACGACGGCGTTCGTGCCTACTGCCAGAGCAAGCTGGCGCAGATCATGTTCACCATCGATCTGGCGGAGCAGCTGAACGGCACCGGCGTCACGGTCAACAGCCTGCATCCGGCAAGCTACATGAACACCACGATGGTGCGGCAGGCGGGCGTCACACCCTGGAGTTCGGTCGAAACCGGCGCCGAAGCCATCATCAATCTCGCCACATCGCCCACGCTGGAAGGGCGAAGCGGCCTCTATTTCGACGGCCAAAGGGAATCCCGCGCCGATGCGCAAGCCTATGACGCGAAGGCGAGGCAGCAGTTGCGTGAATTGAGCCTCGGTCTTGTCGGGCTCGCACCCGCTTCCGCTACATCGAAGAAAGAAAATTCATGATCGAGAAAACGCAGCACGCCGTGATCGTCGGCGGCTCCTCCGGCATCGGCCTCGCCACCGCGAATAAGCTGCTCGGCCCGGGCATGAAGGTGACGATCACCGGGCGCAGCAGGGAAAGGCTCGACAATGCATGGCAAAGCCTTGGCGGCGCCGTCGAAAAAGCTGCCTTCGATGCCGCGAAGCCGGACGAGGTTCGCCGGTTCTTCAGCGATCTCGGCCCTTTCGATCACCTGGTGCTGGCCGCCAGCGGCGGCAAGGGGCTCGGCCCGTTCGAAACACTTGACCTGACCGACATCGGCGGTGGCGTCGACGAGAAGGTCCGGCCACAGCTCTCCTGCCTGCAGGCCGCCTTGCCGACGCTGAACAAGAGCGGCTCGGTGACTTTCATCTCGGCGGTGTCGGCGCAATTGTCAGCGCCGGGTATCGCCGGCATCGCCGCCGTCAACGGCATGCTGCTGACCGTGGTGCCGATCCTGGCGATGGAGCTGAAGCCGTTACGCGTCAATGTCGTGGCGCCGGGCGTCATCGACACGCCGTGGTGGGATTTCCTGCCCGATGAACAGCGCCATACGGTGTTTGCCGAGTATGCCGGCAAGACGCCGGTCGGCCGCATCGGCCGCGCCGAGGACGTCGCCAGCGCGATCGCATTCCTCGTCTCCAACGGGTTCATGACCGGCCAGGTGCTGACCTGCGACGGCGGCCTGCGCTTTGCGGCGTAAGCGGTGATGCGTCCACCGTTTCGGGACGGTCGCTGCTATGCCGCCTGCCCCATCAGCGAGAGAAACCCGCCGGTCAGCGCGACATTGGCGACAAACCCATTGATTCGGGCTGCGCGTTCCGGCCCCTGATGGTCCCAGAAATTGTGGAACATCGGCGTCGCGGCAATGAGGAACAGGATTAGCGCCGCCGCCGCGACAGCAGTCCACAAACCCGTCAACACCAACGCGCCGGCGCCGATCTGCAGGACGATGCCGGCCCACAGCGCCAGCCGCGCCTGCGGCACGCCGCGCGTCGCCATCAATTGGGTCACGAAAGCCCGGTTCTGGATGTTGCGCAGGCCGGCAAAGACGAAGGCGCCACCAAGCAGCAGACGGGCGGCAAATAGAATCTCGTTCTCAAAGTTTGCAAACATGTTCTTGATCTCCAACTGAAAACGGGCGCGCAGCTCGCGCGCCCGTCTCGTCGATCAGGCGGCCTTGGCTGCCGGCATCGGATGAAGGGCGTGGAACGGGATGCAAAGCCGGTTCCAGGTGTTGATCATGCCGAGCGCGACCGACAGCTTGACCAGTTCCTCTTCCGAGAAATGCTCGAGCGTCTGCACATAGAGTTCGTCCGAAACACCGCTTTCGGCGATCTTCGTCACCGCATCCGTCCAGGCAAAGGCGGCGCGTTCGCGTGCCGAAAATAGCGGCGATTCCTTCCAGGCCGAGACGAGATAAAGCCTCTGCTCAGTCTCGCCATCGCGCCTAGCCTCACGGCTGTGCATCTCGACGCAATAGGAGCAACCATTGATCTGCGATGCCCTGAGCTTGATCAGATGCAGCAGGCTCGCCTCGAGCCCGCATTCGTCGACCGCCTTGTTGAGTGCCGACACCGCCTTCATGATCTCCGGCGCCTTGGCGAAAAATTGCATCCTCTGTTTCATCGTCTTTCCTTTCATGCTTGCTTGGTTGAACTGGATTTCTGCGGCCGCTGATGGCGCGCCACAAAGGCGCAACTGGCAGCAATCGATCTCGGATCGCCTTCTGCCGCGTAAGTGGCCACGATGTCGGACAGCTTGGTTTCGGCAAGTGCGGCACGATAGGCGCGCTCGGCCTTCAGCATCGCGGCATTGATGCCGCATAGTTTGACGTAGGCCGATGCATCGAGCTTGACGGGACCGTTGCGGCGGATCTCGCCGCAGCGAAAGGCAGGTTCGCGCCCTTCGACAGCGAGCACGATATCGAGCAGCGTAATGCGCTCGGCCGGCCGTGCTAGCCGATAGCCGCCGGACGGCCCTGGCACTGATTCCAGAATGCCGGACGCAGTCAGCGCGTTGAGATGCTTAAGCAGATAGCTCGGCGACAGCCCGAACGCCTCGGCCATGGCAGCACCTGGCAAGGTCGCGGCGCCATCAACGCCGGCGAGCATCGCGGCGCAGTGGATGGCCGCTTCGACGCCTTCGCCCAGCTTCATTTCGCTCTCCTGTTCATGGATATAGATTATCGTGGATAACTTTTATCCTCAATAGGAAAGTCAAAAAGCGGCGCCATGAACGCCGCTTTTTTTTCGCAATGCTATTCCGCCGCCACCTTGGCCATCGGATTGTTCGGATGCGTCGTCCAGTTGGCATAGATCGGCGACACTGGCCTACCAGTGCGCTCGTCGATCGCGCCAACCGCCAGTGGCTCCATGGTGATGCAGTTCTCGACCGGACAGACATTGACGCAGAGATTGCAGCCGACGCATTCGGCCTCGATCACCTCGAAATGCCTGACGCCATCGACGATTGCGGTGATCGCCTGGTGCGAAGTGTCCTCGCAGGCAATGTGGCAGCGGCCGCATTTGATGCAGGCATCCTGGTCGATATGCGCCTTGGCGACGTAGTTGAGGTTGAGATACTGCCAGTCGGTGACGTTGGGCGTGGCACGGCCGACGATGTCGTCGAGCGTGGCATGGCCCTTCTCGTCCATCCAGTTTTCCAGGCCGGCGATCATCTCCTGCACGATCTTGAAGCCAAAGGTCATCGCCGCCGTGCACACCTGCACATTGCCGGCGCCAAGCGCCATGAATTCGGCGGCGTCACGCCAGGTGGTAATGCCGCCGATACCGGAGATCGGCAGGCCCTTCGTTTCCGGGTCGCGCGCGATCTCGGCCACCATGTTCATGGCGATCGGCTTCACCGCCGGGCCGCAATAGCCGCCATGCGAACCCTTGCCGTCGATCGTCGGCTCCGGTGCGAAACTATCGAGACTGACGCCGGTGATCGAATTGATGGTGTTGATCAGCGACACCGCGTCGGTGCCGCCGGCAAGGGCAGCGCGTGCCGGCTTGCGTATGTCGGTGATGTTGGGCGTCAGCTTGGTGATGACAGGCATGCGCGTATTGGCCTTGCACCAGCGCACCACCATTTCGATGTATTCCGGCACCTGGCCGACCGCCGCACCCATGCCGCGTTCCGACATGCCGTGCGGGCAGCCGAAATTGAGCTCGATGCCGTCAGCGCCGGTCTCCTCGACCACCGGCAGGATCGCCTTCCAGGCATGCTCCTCGCACGGCACCATCAGCGAGACGACGATCGCCCGGTCGGGCCAGTCCATCTTGACCTGCTTGATCTCGCGCAGATTGACCTGCAGGTCACGGTCGGTGATCAGCTCGATATTGTTCAGGCCAAGCAGGCGACGATCGGCGCCCCAGATGGCGCCGTAGCGCGGCCCGTTGACGTTGACCACCGGCGGCCCTTCTTCGCCGAGCGTCTTCCAGACAACGCCGCCCCAGCCAGCCTTGAAGGCGCGGATGACGTTATAGGCCTTGTCGGTCGGCGGCGCCGAGGCTAGCCAGAACGGGTTCGGCGATTTGATGCCGACGAAATTGTTGCGGATGTCTGCCATGCTCATGCCCTCCCGTTCGAGGTCAGTGCCCGATGAATGCTTTCCGCCGCGTCGCGGCCTTGTGCGACGGCCGAGACTGTCAGGTCGTCGCCGCCAAAGATGCAGTCGCCGCCGGCCCAGACGTTTGGCAGCGAGGTGCGGCCTTCGGCGTCGACCTTGATGCGGCCGGCTTCCAGGTCAAGCAAAGCCCCGCTGCCGTTGAGCGCAGCCGGGACAAAACTCTGGCCGATCGCCTTGAACACCTGGTCGGCGACGAGCGTCAGCCGCTCGCCGGTGCCGACGAGCCGGTCGCCGTCCATCGCGGTGTATTCGAGCTCGATCGCCGACACCTTGCCGCCGTCGGCAATGACCCGCTTCGGCTGCAACCAGTGCCGGATGATGACGCCGTTGGCGGCAGCCAGATCCTGCTCGAATTCGGAGGCGTTCATGTGCTCCGGGTCGCGCCGATAGCAGATCGTTACCTCTTCGGCTCCGAGCAGCTTCGATTGCACCGCCGCGTCGATCGCCGTCATGCCGCCGCCGATGACGACAACACGCCGGCCGACCGGCAGGCTGGCCAGATCACTGGCCTGGCGAAGCTCGGCAATGAACTCGACAGCATTGCTGACGCCCGGCGCCTCCTCGCCATCCGCTCGCAAGGCATTGACGCCGGCAAGCCCCATGCCGAGGAACACCGCATCGTAATTCCTGGTCAGATCCGACAGCTGGTAATCACGGCCGAGCGCCTTGCCGTTCTGGATGTCGATGCCGCCGATCGACGTGACATAGTCGACTTCAGCCTGGGCGAAATTGTCGACGCTCTTATAGGCGGCGATACCGTATTCATTGAGGCCGCCGGGCTTTGGCCGAGCTTCCAGGATGGTCACGTCGTGGCCGTAGCGGGAGAGCCGATGCGCGGCGGCAAGCCCCGCCGGTCCGGCGCCGACCACGGCGACCGTCTTGCCGGTCGGTTCGGGGCGCTCGTAGAACTGCTTGTTTTCGGCCATGGCGACATCGGTGGCGTAGCGCTGAAGGCGACCGATCTGCACCGGCTTGCCTTCGGCCACCTCGCGCACGCAGACTTCTTCGCACAGCGTCTCGGTCGGGCAGACGCGGGCGCACATGCCGCCCAAAATGTTCTGATCAAAAATAGTCTTGGCTGAGCCGATCGGATTGCCCGTCGAAATCTGGCGGATGAACAGCGGGATGTCGATCGAGGTCGGGCATGCATTCATGCACGGCGCATCATAGCAGAAATAGCAGCGGTCGGACTCGACCAGCGCCTCGTGATGATCGAGCGGCGGGTGCAGGTCGGCGAAGTTATCAGCATATTGGTCCGGCGAGAGCCGCCCGCCGGCAATGCCTTGCTTGAACTGGCCTTCTGGCATCGTCAGTTCCCCATGTTCTTGTTTTGGGGAAGGCTAGCACGTTTTATTTTTTTATCAATTGGTCAATTTTCGGTGCAAACCGCTGAAAGGGCTGAACAAAACATGATAGATGCACTCATGTTTTTTGAGCACCGTCCGTTGCGCCTCAAGGATGCGGCGCGCAGAATTGGCTATCAGGGCGGTAGGCGCTTGAGCATCGTGCGCGACTTTCAAACATTGGAGAAGGTGATGGACATTGTTCAGGAGGCGGTTCAGCGGTGGGAGCCTGTGCAAGATTTACCGCTGGCTGCCTGCCAGGTGTGGCGTCTGAAATCCGACAACTACTTTGAATTGGCCGTCGAAGGCGACTTCTTCGTCGGGACGTCCGAACGAACCCTCAAGATCAACTTCCACGGAGTGCTAGCAATTTCGGCTTATGACGACATGTTGGGAGTGACCCATGTCAGCGCTAGCAGCTCAATCCCCTTGATTGGCTCTGGCAGGCAAGCCTCCTATAGATGGCCCCTCCTCCGAGTCGAGAACTCGCACTGGTTGCGATCAATACCCGGGCCGACAGACGACTGTTCGCATTTCCTATTGCTCAGTCTCGAATGCACGGTAGAGGTGATTGCTCGTGAAGCCATAGCCGCTTGGATCTGATCACTGCGTTGCGCACCACGCCTTCCACAACCATTCCGGGCAGCGGGATAGGCCTTAGACTGGTGATGGTCCGCTCTGGTCAGGGAAGTGAGCGACATCCGGCGCATGGATCAACAACCCCTCGTTGACTGAGAGCAAAGTCGAAAACCGCAGGGCGCGCAACCCGGTAACATTTCCAATTTGCCGTCATCTTTTTTGGCCGCTGTCGGATTTTCGTCGTGAAGATCGTCCTAGAATGGATCGCGCATGATCGATGTACAAACCGCAAGGAGCACGACAATGCCACAGTCCCCCATGCCCTTCTTCTGGTACGAGCTGATGACCACCGATCTCGACGCCGCCGAGGCGTTTTACACCTCCGTGGTGGGCTGGAGGGGGCAGCCTTTCGAAGGGGCCCAGGGCATGCCGCGCTATATCGTCATGAATGTCGGCGAGCGCGGCGTCGGCGGGTTGATGACGCTGCCCGATGACGCGCGCAAGATGGGCATGCCGCCGGCCTGGGTCGGTTATATCCTCACCAGGGATGTCGATGCCGCAACGGCCTCCCTCAAGAAGGCTGGTGGCGCGGTTCACCGCGAGCCCGACGACATTCCTGGCGTCGGCCGCTTCGCCGTCGTTGCAGACCCGCAAGGCGCGATGTTCAACTTCCTGCAGCCCAGCGGCCCCGACCAGCCGCCGCTACAGTTGGCGACCCCCGGCAACATCGGCTGGCATGAGCTCTACACGTCAGACTGGAAGGCGGCGTTCGATTTCTATTCCAGCCAGTTCGGCTGGGAGAAGGGCGACGCCATGGATATGGGTCCGATGGGCGTCTATCAGCTTTTCGCCTTCGGCGGCGAGCCCGTTGGCGGCATGATGAACAAGCCCGAGCAGATCCCGGCGCCGGTCTGGCAGTTCTATTTCAACGTGCCCGGCATCGACGCGGCAGCCAAGCGCGTCACCGACAATGGCGGCAAGATCCTGATGGGTCCGATGGAGGTCCCCGGCGGCAGCTGGATCGTACAGTGCACAGACCCGCAAGGCGCGCACTTTGCTCTGACAGCGCCCGGGCATTAACGGCCGCGCTGATCGCGGGGCCGCCATCGTGCGGCCCCAAGGCTGCAGCACGCCTCACGACTCACTCACCGACAGTTGAATGCAGGCCGGACTATGTGAATGGTCCGGCCTTTGGCGATGACCTATGGCCGGGCTAGGTGAAAATGGAGTCGTAGATGAAGCTTTTCGAAGGCCTCGCCGGATATCAACCGTTCGCCCTTGCCGCCTTGCGCATCATGACGGCGCTGCAGTTCATTGAGCACGGCACCCAGAAACTGTTCAATTTCCCCGTCGGCGACCATGCCGGCACCATGAGCGGGCTATCGCTGACCGCGGCCATCCTGGAATTCGGAGGCGGCATCCTGCTGGTATTGGGGCTTTTCACCAGGCCGGTGGCATTCCTTCTCAGCGGCGAGATGGCGATCGCCTATTTCATGGCGCACATGCCGCGCGACTTCTTCCCGGTCAACAACGGCGGCGATGCGGCAATATCGTTCTGTTTCATCTTCCTGTATCTGGTGTTCGCCGGCGCCGGCGCCCTGGCGCTGGACAACCGCCGCGGTGCCTGAAACGTCACCCACGCATCCGCTCGAAATTCGCGTCGAACAGCGGGATCCGCTGCATGCGCGCAGCGTGGCGTTTGCCCAGAAGCTCAATCTCGAAGCCGTCGGCTTCGTCGGCAATCTCTTTCGGCACATAGCCGATGGCGACGGACTTTTTCGAATGATGCGCGTAGCCGCCCGACGTGACCCAACCGCGCACGGCACCGCCGTACCAGATTGCCTCGTCGCCGATGACGTCGGCATCGACAGTATCGACGACAAAGGCCCGCAGCCGCAGTCTGCCGCCTTGCTTGCGCTCGGCCAACGCCGCCTGCTTGCCGATGAAATCGGCCTCTTTGCCGTAGGCGACGAAGCGGTCGAGGCCGGCCTCCAGCGGCCCATAGATCGGCCGGTATTCGCGCGCCCATGAGCCGTAATTCTTCTCGAGCCGCAGCGCATTGAGCGCGCGCGAGCCGAACAGGCCGATGCCGAATTCCTCGCCCGCCGCCATCAGCGCCTGACAGGCGGCACGCTGATATTCCGGCGCCACCCAGATCTCGTAGCCGAGGTCGCCGGTGTAGCTGACGCGCCCGACCAGGCACGGCGCCATGCCGATATCCATCCTGCTGATGGCCATGAACGGAAAGGCCGTATTCGACACGTCAGATCGTGTGACCTTTTCAAGAAGGTTCCGCGCGCTCGGCCCGGCGATCGATAAGCCGGTGAGTTTTGCTCCCAGCGCCTCGATGCTAACAGAGTCGTCCTTCGGCAGGTGCGCTTCGAACCAGCGCATGTGGTACTGCTCGGCGACACCGCTGCCGGCCAGGAACCAATCCTTACATGCAGAATTTGGACCGCCGAGATTGGCCAGCGTGAAATCGCCGATTAGCCTGCCGTCTTCCTTCAGCATCGGCGCCAGCGTCATGCGGCCGGGCCTTGGCAGCTTGCAGGCCAGCAAGCGGTCGAGCCAGGTTGCTGCACCCGCGCCGGTCACTCTGTATTTGGCAAATGACGAGATTTCCGACAGACCAACGCGTTGCCGAACCGTCTCCACTTCTTTCGCGACATGCTCGAAGTCGCTCGAGCGGCGCCAGGAGAATTCGTCCTTGACCCCTTCGGGCGCATACCACAGCGGCACTTCCAGCCCATAGGCGACGCCCCATTGCGCGCCCTCGGCCGACAACAGATCATAGACCGGCGTCGTCTTGAGCGGTCGCCCAGCCGGCAGTTCCTCGTTCGGGAAGCGGATCGAAAACCGCCGCGAATAGTTCTCGCGCACCTTGGCGTTGGTATAGGCCATCGTCGCCCAGTCACCGTAGCGCGACACATCCATCGCCCAGATATCGGCGCCGGGATCGCCTTCGATCATCCAGTTCGACAGCGCCAGCCCGACGCCGCCGCCCTGCGAGAACCCGGCCATGACACCACAGGCCACCCAGAACCCCGGCAGGCCGCGCACCGGCCCGACCAGCGGATTGCCGTCCGGTGCGAAGGTGAAGGGCCCGTTGATGATCTGCTTGATGCCGGTGTTCTGGAAGGCCGGGAAATGCCGGAAGCCGACCTCCAGCGACGGCGCGATCCGGTCGATGTCGGGTTCGAGCAGCTCGTGGCCGAAATTCCATGGCGTCTGGAACTCGGACCAAGGCTTGTTGGCCTTTTCATAAGTGCCCATCAGCATGCCGCCGCGCTCCTGGCGCAAATACAGCTCGCCATCGAAATCCACGGCATGGATGATTTCGGAACCAGTCTTCTGGTTCCAGGCGGCGACTTCCGGCATGTCCTCGGTGATCAGGTACATGTGCTCCATCGCCAGCACCGGCAGCTCCAGCCCGACCATGCGGCCGACCTCACGCGCCCACAGGCCGCCGGCGTTGACGACATGCTCGGCCACCACCTCACCCTTGTTGGTGATGACACGCCACAACCCGTCGGCGCGCCGCACAATGTCCTCGACCTTGGTGAAACGCTCGACCTCGGCACCAAGCTTCCTCGCCGCCTTGGCGTAGGCATGGGTAACGCCGGACGGATCGAGATGACCGTCCTCCTTGTTGCGCACGGCACCGACGAACTGCTTGGGATCGAGCAACGGCATCAGCTCGGCCGCCTCATCAGGCGATATCTCCTCGAGCTCGATGCCGAGATAGCGGCCCTTGGCGACGACGCCGCGCAGCCAGTCGAGCCGCGCCTCCGTCGCTGCCAGCAAGACGCCGCCTGTCAAATGCACGCCGGTCGCCTGGCCGGACAGTTCCTCGATCTCCTTGTAGAGCGAGATTGTGTATTTCTGCAGCTTGGCGACATTGGGATCGCCATTGATCGTGTGCATGCCGCCGGCGGCGTGCCAGGTCGAGCCGGAGGTCAATTCATCGCGCTCCAGAAGCACGATGTCTGTCCAGCCGTGCCGGGCCAGATGGAACAGCACGGAGCACCCGACGACGCCACCGCCGATAACCACTACCTTTGCATGCGATTTCATGGGATTCTCTCTGACGTCAACGAGTTGGATGGGAACGATGAATTCGGGGAGGAGCCCCACGAGCGCGAGCCTTCGATCATCACGGCTCGCTTTGCCCGATCGCTTCCTTGCGCTTGGCCACGTACGTCTCAAGCGCCTCGCGCCTGGAGACTTCCATCACCGGCTCGACATAGTCCTCCAGCGCCTTCTTCCAAAGCCTCGTCGCCCGCGCCGTGGCATCGAGCCCGCCAGCCTCCTGCCAGGCCTCGAAATTTTGCCAGTTGGACAGCATCGGCTGGTAGAAGGCTGTGGCGTAGCGCTCCAGAGTGTGCGGCTCGCCGAAGAAATGGCCGCCGGTCGGAACCGCACCCAGAGCCTCGACAGCAAGCTCGGCCTCGTTGACCTCGATCGGGCGCAAAAACTCCATCATGTGCTGGATCATCTCGACGTCGATGATGAACTTTTCGAACGACGCTGTCAGTCCGCCCTCTTGCCAGCCGGCGGCATGGTAGACGAGGTTGCCATGGCCGAGCACCGCGCCCCACAGCGCCATCAGCGTCTCATAGGCGCCTTGCGCGTCGGCGGCATTGGAAGCCGAGCCCGGCGTTGTGCGATAAGGCAGGTTGTAACGCCGCGCCAACTGTCCGGACGCGATATTCGCCTTGGTGTTTTCAGGCGTGCCGAACGCCGGCGCTCCCGATTTCATATCGACATTGGAGGTGAAGGCGCCATACATCACCGGCGCTCCGGGGCGGACGAGCTGCGTCAGCACCACGCCGAACAGCGCCTCGGCATTCTGCTGGGCGAGCGCGCCGGCAAGCGTCACCGGGCTCATCGCCCCCATCAGCGTGAATGGCGTTACCGCCACCGACTGGCCGAACTCGGCCATCGTCATCAGCCCCTCGGCCATCATCTCGTCGAAGCGGCGCGGCGAATTGACCGAAATGATCGTGGTGACGCCGGGATCGTCGCGCATCTCGTCAAGCGTCAGTCCGCGCGCGATTGCCATCATTTCGATGCCGTCGAGCGCCCTGCCGCGGCCGATGGCCGAGACGTGAAAGCTTTTGTCGGTCAGTGTCAGATTGGCGAAATAGGTGTCGAGATGACGGGAATTCGCCGGCAATTCTACCGGCGCGCAGACCTGGTTGCCTAGCATGTGGATGCAGTTGAAATGCTGCGCCAGCCGGACGAGATCGGAATAATCGCGCAAATTGCCGGCACGGCGGCCGCGCTCCATGTCGTGCACATTCGGCGGCCCGGCGACGAGCGTGAAGTTGATGGTATTGCCGCCGAGGTGGACGGCATGGGCGGGATTGCGCGGCGTCAGCGTATAGCTGGACTGCGTCGTCTTCAGCGCTTCCTCGATCATGCCGCGATCGATGCGGACGTTCATCGTTGCATGATCGACCTTGGCCCCGGCCTTCTCGAACAGCGACAGCGCCCGCGGGCTCATCACCTCGATGCCGAAATTCTCCAAGATATGCATCGACGCCTGGTGGATCGCCTCGATCTGGTCGGCCGAGAGCATCGCCATTGGCGGATAGGGATTGGTGACGCGGCGCAACGGCAGTTGCGGGATGGCGGTCGGTCCCCTGTTGCTGGTTCGCTCGGCGCCGCGCTTGCGTCTTGGTTCGCTCATGCCGCGCATCAAAGCGCCGGCACGAGGATCGAGCTGTCAAGAATCCGCCACCTGCGGGCGTGATTTTAGCCAAGGCGGCATTCCGGGAATTTCACATCGGTAAAAGCGACAACAAACGTCGGAATGGTTATACTTGTTCCGCGTCAGGCAAAGCGGCCGATGAGCCGTTAAGGAACGCAGCAAGATTCCTTTTATGTTTTCGGCCTAATGCTCTTGCAATGCGTAGGTTGAGTTTTAGTAAAATTGTAGCGATTGCCGTGCCGCTGGCGCTTTCGGCCTGCGCGACGCCGCCGAACCACATCAACGATGTCTGCGCCGTTTTCGACCAGAATGACGGCTGGTTCGACAATTGGCAGGCGGCGGCACAACGCACCGAGCAGAAATACGGCGTGCCGGTTCCCGTGCTGATGGCGACGGTGCGCAAGGAATCCGGCTTCAAGAGCAACGCCAGGCCGCCGCGCACCAAGCTGCTGGGCTTCATTCCCTGGAAACATATCTCCAGCGCCACCGGCTTCTCGCAGGCGCTCGACGGCACCTGGGCGCAATACCAGAACGAGACCGGCAGCTGGGCGGCGCGCCGCACCAGGTTTGCCGATGCCGTCGATTTCGTCGGCTGGTATCATTCCAAGACCGCCGAGAGCCTCGGCGTCGCCCGCAACGACACCTACAATCTGTATCTCGCCTACTATCTCGGCTGGAATGCCTATAAGCGCGGCAATCGCGGCGACGCCGACGTGCAGCGCTATGCGCATGCCACCGAACAGATGGCGCAGGACTACGCCGCGCAGCTACGGCAATGCGCGCCCTAGCCTATTAACGGCTCTCAGCCGCCCTTGGGTTTGCGCGGCTTGCGCGTGGCGTCCTCGGCCTGTCGGCCGTCGCCGACAGTCGGCGGCATGATTGGTGCCACCTGGCTGTCGGCAGAGCTTGAGGTGCCGGTCTCTGAAACCTCGTCGCGAACCTCGTGACGGCGGGCTTTGGCGACCGCTTCGGCATTCTCCACTGCCTGACCCTCGGCATCGGCTTCAACGCTGCCAGTCTTGCCATGCGGGCGCTTGGGCGGATCTCCGGCAAAGCCCGGGCCAACACCGTGGTTTGCATCATCCGGCACGCCCTCATTTGCGGCGTGCTCCTTGTCGAATTTGATCACCGGCTCCATTTTCGCCAGCACGTCGTCGGACAGCCAGCACAAGCTCATATGGCCGTCGCCGAGATTTTTGACTGGCGGCACCTTGGTTTCGCAAAGGTTGTCCGGCACCAGTTTCTTGTAGCCGCAGCGCGTCTGGAACGGACAGCCGGACGGCGGGTTCATCGCCGAAGGGATGTCGCCCTCCAGCACGACGTGCTTCTTGACCACGCTTGTGTCGGCGATCGGGATCGCCGACAGCAATGCCTCGGTATAGGGGTGATAGGGCGGCGCGAATATCTGGTCGGTCGTGCCTTGCTCAACGATATAGCCGAGATACATGACGACGACGCGGTCGGCGATGTAGCGCACAACCGACAGATCGTGGCTGATGAACAGCATCGTCGTCTTGTTCTTGCGCTGGATGTCCATCAAGAGCTCGGTCACCGCGGCCTGGACCGACACATCCAGTGCCGAGACCGGCTCGTCGGCCACCACCACCTTGGCGTCGCCGGCAAAGGCACGCGCAACGCCGATGCGCTGTTTCTGGCCGCCTGAAAGCTGGCGCGGCTTGCGTGTCTCGAATGCCCTCGGCAGCTTCACCAGGTCGAGCAATTCCAGCATCCGCTTGCGGCGGTCGGCCACCGAGTCGCCGACATTGAACTTTTCCAGCGTACGGATGATCTGCGAACCGACCGAATGGCTGGGATTGAGCGTGTCGAACGGATTTTGGAACACCATCTGGATCGATGACACCGTGTCGACGCTGCGCTTCTCGATCCCGGTCGACTGGATCTCCTTGTTGCCGAGCTTCACGCGGCCGGAGCTTGCCGTTTCGAGGCCGAGCAGCACCTTGGCCAGGGTCGATTTTCCGCAGCCGGATTCGCCGACGATAGCGACGGTCTCGGATTCGCGCGCCATGAACGAGATCGTCTCATTGGCCTTGACGACACGGCCCTCGCTCGAGCCGAACACTTCGCTGCCGCCGACCTTGTAGTACTTCCGGAGGTCTTCGATCTGGAGCACCGGCGCACCGGGCACCACCCGCTCGTTGACCTTCTTGGCGCCGGGTGGCAGCGCCTCCCAGTCGATCTCGTTGAAGCGCACACAGCGCGAGAAATGCCCGTCATGGCCTTCGACCGCGATCATCGGAATTTCGGCGGCGTTGCAGACGCCCTCGACGAAATGGTGGCAGCGCGGGCCGAAATTGCAGCCCTTCGGCCGCTCGTGCGGTAGCGGCAACTGCCCCGGGATGGAGATCAGCGGCCGCGAATTTTTGTCGGCGCCCGGCAGCGGGATCGAGCGGAACAGGCCTTGCGTGTAGGGATGACGCATCCGGTCGAAGACGTCCTTGATCTTGCCGGTCTCCACCGCTTCGCCCGAATACATCACCGTGATGCGGTCGCAGGTCTCCAGGATCAGGCCGAGATTGTGCGACACGAAGATCATCGAGGTGCCGAACTTCTCGCCCAGCCCCTTGACCAGGTCGACGATGCCGGCCTCAACCGTCACGTCGAGCGCTGTGGTCGGCTCGTCGAGCAGAAGCAGCGCAGGCTTCGACAGCAGCGCCATGGCAATGACGATGCGCTGCTGCTGGCCGCCGGAAAGCTGGTGCGGGTAGGAACGCATCATGCGCTCGGGATCCGGCAGCTTCACCGCGCGCACCATTTCCAAGGCGCGTTTGTAAGCTTCGTCCTTCGACACCTTGTCGTGGATCAGTGGCACTTCCATCAGCTGCTGGCCGACCTTCATCGCCGGGTTAAGACTGGCCATCGGTTCCTGGTAGATCATCGCGATCTTGTTGCCGCGGATAGCTCGCAGTTCTTCGTCGGACAGTTCTCCCATGTCCTTGCCCTGGAATTTGATCTTTCCGCCAACGATCTTTCCGATGTTGGAGAGGTCGCGCATGATGCCCAGCGACACGGTCGACTTGCCGCAGCCGGATTCGCCGACAATACCCATCGCCTCGCCGGGCATGACCGTGCAGGAAAAATCCATGACCGCCGGGATTTCGCCCTTGCGGGTGAAGAAGGAGATCGACAGGTTCTCGATCTCGATGATCGGCCCATTGGTCGGCCCATTGGTCGGCTTGGCGGGATTTCGAACTGCCTCATTCATGGGTCGCTCCAATCCTTGTTCTTCAGGCATGTCGGGCCGAACCCGGCATCGATCTTCCCGGCATCAATCTTTCATAGACTGTTCGCGCAACGAATCCGCCAGGAGGTTGAGGCCGAGCACGAACGACATCAATGCGATCGTCGGCGGCAGCGCCGGGTGGATGAAGGAGCGCAGCAGCCGGCTGGCATCCTTGATCGCCGTGCCCCAGTCCGGGCTTTCCGGCGCCAGTCCCAGCCCGAAATAGCCGAGCGTGCCGAGCAGGATCGTGGTGTAGCCGATGCGCAGGCAGGCGTCGACGATCAGCGGCCCGCGCGCATTGGGCAATATCTCCCACAGCATGATGTACCAGGGCGATTCACCGCGCGTTTGTGCCGCCGCAACATAGTCGCGCGTTTTGATATCCATGACCAGGCCGCGCACGATGCGGAACACGCCGGGGCTGGAGGCGAACACCACCGCCACGAAGATGTTGAGCTGGTTGGGATCGATGTGGATGATCTTGAACGGATCGGCATCGAAGACAAGGCCTGCATAGATCCAGCCGCCAAGTACCAACGTCAGGCCAAGCAGGATATAGAGGCGGTCGGGGCGGTTCTTGTAGCGCGTCCAGAACAGCACACTGAAGAAGATGATCGGAAACAGGAAGAACAGCCCTGCCATCGCGTAGGGGATCGGCGTGTCCATGATGCCCGGCGTCACCAGCAGGTAGAACAGGAGGATCACCGGGAAGGCCAGCACAAGGTTGGCGAGGAAGGACAGCACCGTATCGATCTTGCCGCCATAATAGCCGGCCGGCAGGCCGAGCGTAATGCCGACCATCAGCGCAAAACCGGTCGCCGCCGGCGCGATGATCAGCACGATCTGGCTGCCATAGACCATGCGCGAGAACACGTCGCGGGCGAGCTTGTCGCCGCCGAAATAGTATACAAGTTTCGACGCCGGCTCGATTGCGCCCGGCAGCGCGTCCTTCATGATCGGCACTTGGGCGAGCGGATCGAAGGGCGAGATGGTCGACGCGAAGATCGCCGTAAACAGCCAGAACAGGCAGATGCCGACGCCGACGATGCCGACGCCGCTGTCGAAAAGCTGGCCGTAAAGGCCTAGCTTCTTCTTGTAGCCGAAGCTCGCCCCCATCACCAGGGCGAGAGCGATCCAGACCGGCCAGAAGCGGGTAAGCACGCCGAGTACGACGTTGAAGGCGCTGAGATATTCGACCTGCATCCGCCGGTCTCCTATTGAACTCTGATGCGCGGATTGAGAAACGCGTAGCCGACATCGGAGATGAGCTGTGTGATCAGGACGATAAACACCGAGACCAGCGAGCAGCCGAGCAGAAGATCGATGTCGTTGTTGCCGGCGGCCTCGACCAGCGTGTAGCCGAACCCCTGGTAGCGGAACATCACCTCGACGATGACGACGCCGGTGAGCAGCCAGGGGAACTGCAGCATGATGACCGTGAATGGCGCGATCAGCGCGTTGCGCAGAGCGTGCTTTATCACCACGCTGCCGAAGGAGAGGCCCTTCAGCCGGGCGGTTCGGATATATTGCTGTGTCATCACCTCCACCATCGAGGCGCGGGTCATGCGAGCGATGTAGCCGATGCCGTATATCGCCAGCGTCATCACCGGTAAGGTGAAATTATAGAAGGTGATGCCCTGGCTGGCCGAGGCCGCCGAACCGTTCAGCACGCCAAGCCAGGAGGCAAAGATCACGGTGAAGATAACGCCCGAAACATATTCGGGCGTCGCCGTCGAGGCGATCGAAGCCACCGACAATGTGCGGTCGGTGCGTGAACCCTCGCGCATGCCGGCGAGAATACCGATCAAAAGCGAGATCGGCACCATTACGGCCAGCACGCAGAGCATCAGGATGCCGGTGGCGCTGAGCGCCGGAAAGAGTTTCGAAGCGACCGTCGTCTTGAACTTGGTCGAGCAACCGAAATCGCCTTGCAGGATGCCGGAGAATGTCGGCACGACCGGATCGTTGCAGAAGGAGAAACGCTGTGCGGGCTTGCCGGTCGCCGGGTCGGTCACCGGCTGCTTGGGCATGATGCCCAGCCATTGGCCGTAGCGGATAAAGAAATTCTGCCGATAGCCATGGTTGACCAGCCAAGCCTCAAGCTGCTCGGCGGATGTGTGCATTTCGGTCTGGCTGATCGCGAGCTTCTTCAGATTAGGCCCGAGATTGACCAGGAAGAAGACGATCATCGTCAGGCACAGCATCGTCAATGCCATGGTGCCGAGACGCCTGATAACGAAAGAAAGCATGGCGGTCCCCTGCCGGTCGGGTTGGGGGGTGGAACCGGTTTGCAAGCCGTGCGCTGCCGCCAGCGGCAGAACAAGCCTTCAGACCAGTCCCAGATGCAATACCCTTTTTATTGCAGACCCAGGCCGAAGAGTCCGCAACTTTTTGCTGCGCCGACTTCCGGTCCAAGGACCATGCAAAGAGCGAGGGAAAGGGGCGAGACGCCCCTTTCCGGATCGTCCGGTCAGGCCTGCTCGAGCCAGACCTTGCCGTAGTCGCGCTCGAAGGTCGGGTGCATCTTGTAGTTCTGCACCGCCTTGACCGAATGGCTGTAGAGCTTGCGCCAATAAGGCTGGATGATAATGCCGGAATCCTGCAGGATCTGCTCGATGTCCTTCATCATTTCCTTGCGCTTGGCTGCGTCGGCAACCGCGAGCGCAGCGTTGAGCTTGGCATCCCACTCCGGATTCGACCAAGCCGTCTCATTCCAGGCTTCACCGGTACGATACCCGATCGCCAGAACCTGGACGCCGAGCGGCCGCATGTTCCAGTTGGTCATCGACAGCGGATACTTCGTCCAGTCGTTCCAGAAGGTCGAACCCGGCAGCACCGTACGTTTGACCTTGATGCCGGCGTCGCGCATCTGCGCGGCGATCGCATCGCCTGTGTTCTTGTGCCAGTCCTCGTCGACCGTGATCAGCTCGTGCTCGAAATCGGCCTGGCCGGCTTCCGCCATCAGCGCCTTTGCCTTCGCCGGGTCGCGAGCAACCTTCGGCAATTCGTAGTATTCCGGATGGATCGGGGCGACATGGTGGTTCTCGGCAACCGTGCCGGCATTGCCGTAGCCGAGCTGGAGGACGACAGCGTTGTCGACCGCGAGCTGCAGGGCGTTGCGAACCTTCTGGTCGCCGTAAGGCTTGTTGGCCACATTGGTGCGGCAGACGATCGTCGAGGCGGTGACGACCTCGGACTTCGCCAAGTCCATGCCGTCGAGGATCGACACATAGTCGGCCGAGGTTTCGAAATTGGTGTGCACTTCGCCTGCTTCGAAAGCGCTGACCATCGCCGCCGGATCGGTGCCGTAGTCGATGAACTCGATGCCGTCGAGGAAGACGTCACCATCCCACCATTTGTTGTCTTCGCGGCGCTTGTAGACCACTTTCTGGCCGACATCGTAGGAGACCAGCTCGAACGGCCCAGTGCCGATCGGGCAGGACTTGAAGTCGCCGCCTTTTTCGTCGAACGTCTTGTGGACGATGAGGCCGGGATAGTCGCACACGTTGGGAATGAGGGCGATATCCGGCTTGCTGAGCGTCAGCTTGATCGTGTGGTCATCGACCTTGGTCACCGCGCTCTCATCCAGCTTGTCGTCCTTGACCAGCGAACCGAGGCGACCCGGCATGGAATTGCCTTCGGCCTTCTTGTCGGCCCAACGCTTGAGGTTGAAGATGACGTCGTCTGCGGTGAACGGATCGCCGTTGTTCCAGGTGACGCCTTTGCGCACATGCAGCGTGTATTCGGTGGCGTCGTCATTCACGTCCCAGCTCTCCAGCAGATAGGGGCGGAACGTGTATTCGGTGGTGTATTTGACCAGCGGCTCGAGCGCCTGGCGCTCGGCATTGGCGATTTCCGACCAGTCGGACTTGCGCGGATCCTTCGGATCCTTAATCCATTGCGCGACCTTCAGTATCCCGCCTTTCTTGCCCTTCACCTCTTCCGCCTTGGCCGGCGTCGGGTCTGCAAGGCCAAGCATGCCATAGGCCATCGCCGTCGAGGCGCCGAAGACGCTGGCGAGAGCCAGAAATTCGCGACGATCCATCTTGCCTGCCTTGGCATCTTCGGCCATGGCCAGGATGTGATCGGGAACGCGGTCGCCGTTACTCTTGTAGATCGTCATGACTAACTCCCATTGTTGGCTTTCTGCCTTTTAACATTCCGCATCCGCGCCATGATGTCAAAGACGGCACGGATTGGGAACATGCCAAGGAATGTGCAACTTTGAAAGCAGGGCGGTTCGCGCGATAACGACAGTCTTGGCGCAAATTTGCTACTGCGCCAGGGATTTCGTCTGAAATCTCAACGGGCAATTAAACTGGGACATTCGCCGCTGCGCCGCTCGTTCTTCAGGCAACCAGTTGTTCTGCGCGAACGGCCGGTTTCAATATTCCCGTTCGTAGAAAACACCGCCTTTGGCTTCGCCGGCGTCGGTTGCCTCGCCACGCAGCTTGACGCCGCGCCCAACGTCGAGATCGACGGTTGCCTTACCCGAGCCCGGCCTGTCGCCCTTCTGGATCGTCACATAGGTACGGTCGTTGAGATACTTGCCCGCCGAGACGGCGGTGCCACCCTGTTCATCGGTGATTACGTCGAGATCGTCGACGCCGATTGCGCTGCGCAGGTTCTGCAGCAGGGAGGTCGAGCCGCCGACGCCGGCCAGTTGTCCGGCAGCCTCGGCAAGCTGCGCGATCTGCAGCGGCGACAGGTTCGACATCGAACGGCCGAAGATCAGCTGCGCCAGCACCTCATCCTCCGGCAACGCGGGTACCGAGGAGAAGGTGAATTTCGGGTTGTTCGCCTCGCCCGACACCACGATGGTCACGGTGGCGCTGGTCGTCTTCGATTGCGCCGTGAGATTGAGGTAGGGCACCAGAGAGCCGGAAAAGCCGACGGTGCCTTCGGTGAAGGTCAGCCGCTTGGCAAGGATCGTCAACCGCCCGCGCCGCAAGGTGAAGGTGCCGACCGCCTGGGGTGACGATGCCGGGCCGGTCAGCCGCAGCGAACCGCCGAGCTCGGCGTCGACACCCCTGCCCTGGATGAAGATCTGGCTCGGCGCATTGACTGTGACGTCGAGATTGAGGCCGCTGCCGCCGCCACCGCTGCTTGCAGCGGCCGGGCGCAACGCCTTGTCCTGCGCACGTACGGCGGCCGGCGCATTCTTGTGCTTGACGTTGAGCTCGGCCAGCGAGCCGGGCAGCTTTTCGGGTACGGTGATGACGGTCTTGGCCAAGTTGACGGTACCGGAAATCACCGGCGCGGAGATGAGCGGTCCCTTGACGGTCAGGTCGCCGCCAAGATTGGCAGTGACCACCTTGCCGTCGGTATAGCGGCCGTCGACGAGCTTGATCGACAGATCGGCTGGAAAACCCTTAGCCGGATCGATGCCGACGGTGCCGCTGGCCGAAAGGCTGCCGCGTGTCGACAGCGTGCCGGTCAGGCGATTGATCCTGGCCACGCCATTGCCGATAGCGACATCGGCAGTGATGTCGTTGATCGCAAGCCCCGAGCGCGCGTCGAGCAGGCGGGCGCCTGACGTGCGGACCGTGCCTGAGATCACCGGCGACGTCGCCGGGCCGCGCACCTGCACATCGACGTCGGCCGTGCCGCTCAGGGACAGGCCTTGCGCGGCGAGTGTCCTGGTGAGGAAGGCGAACGGCACCTTGCCGGAAAAGTTGAGATCAAGGGTGGGCCCGCCTGATGTCGTCATCGTGCCGCCGCCCTTGAGGCCGAGGCCGGCGGCATCGCTCATGTTGGCGTCGAACGTCAGTCTGTTGCCCGAATACGTACCTGAGGATGAAACGCCCATGCCGCCGAAACCTGCACCACGGGTCTGCGACGTCTGAACGCCTGCGGCGTCGATCTTGAAGGCAACGGCCGGATTGGCCGGCGCGCCCGTCACCTTCACCGTGCCTGAGATGGAACCGGCGGCATCGAGGCCCGGCGAAAAACTGTTGGCTATCGAGATCGGGATGCGGGCCAGCGTCGCGTTGAGGTCGAACGCCTGCCCAGCCTTGCCCGTGACCGTCGCCGTGCCGCCGCCGAGGTTGAGCACCAGCCTGTCGAGGCTGGTCACTCCATTGGCGATGTTGATGGTCGAGGCCTGGGCGATGGCCGCCTTGATGCCGCGGATGGTCGCCTCGCCGGAGGCAAGTTCGACCGTCGTCGTGCCCTTGACCGCCTTGACCCGGCCGGCCGCCCTCAGCGGAATATCCTTGACGGTGGCGCCACCGGAAAAGCCGGTCCATTCGCCGTCGCGCTTGAGATCGACGTTGACGCCCCGAATAGCCGTGCCGCCGGAAGTTACGCTGTCGGCACGGATTTTGCCCGAGATCACCGGTGCCGCCAGATAGTTGGCGATCAGCGCGTCGATGCTCACGGCCTTGGCCGAGACATCGCCGCGCGAGATCGAGGCCGTCGTCGCCTTGACGGCGACTTGCGGCACGGTACCCGCCTTGGAGAAGGCGATCGTGCCGCGCACATCGCCATCGGCCTTTTCCAGTGCCAGGGCCGCAAGCGGACCGATATCGGGCAGGTCGAGCGCCACGGTGCCGGCCGGCAGGAAGGCATCGTCGAGCGCCAGGTCGCCGGAGATACGGTTCTTGCCGAGCGACAGCAAAAGTCCATTGATGGCGCGTTTGCCGTCCGATGTCGCCAGCACGGCGCTGCCCTGCAGCGGTTGGCCGCCGACATTTCCGGTGAGTTGCACATTCGCAGCCGGGTTGGCGGCATCAGCCTTGCCGGTGGCAGTGAGCTTCAGACCGGTGATCTCGCGCGCCGCGACCGAAAGCCTGTCGCTGTTGATAGTCAGCGACAGATCCGGCGCGGTGCTGGCGCCTTGCGCATTCAGCGCGAAAGAGATGGCGCCTTTGGCGTCCTTGGATAGCAGCGAGACGTCGCCTAGCGCGCCTTTGACGTCGGCGCTGAGCTTGTTGTCGGCAAGGCTCGCCTGGCCGTCTGCCGTCAGCGAACCGGACGACAGCCTGACGGTATTGGCGGTGACATTGCCATTGGCGTCCCGCTTCAGCGCGGCACTGAATTGCGTTCGCTCGGCGAGCACGCCACGTACCGACCCCGGCAGTGCCGCCGAGGCGGCGTCCGCCTTGACATTGAGGGCGATGGCGCCGTCGGCCAGCGAGACCCGCCCGTTGAAGCCGCTGTTCAACGCGTCGCTGGTCACCGTGCCGCTATCGATGACGATGGCATCGGCGGCAAGGCTGCCGGCGAGTTTGGCGGTGACCTTGCCGGCGATCAGCGGCGCGATAGTCGGATTGTCGAGGCCGATTTTTTCGGCAGTCACGGTGCCGGAGATCGGCCCGCTCCGGGCTTTCACGTCAAAGCGATCGGAGTGCAGCGCAAGCGTGATGCCCTCGATCTTAGCCAGATTGGTGGCGGCCGATGGCAGCGTCGCGGAAATGTCGAGCTTCGGCTGGGCGCCCTGCCCGGCCGCCGTTAGCGATATCGCCTGTAGCTCGAGCTTGATCGGGCTCTCCTTGCTGCCAAGTGACAACGGCAGGCTCGGA
This sequence comes from Mesorhizobium sp. M0678, assembly GCF_040320505.1. NCBI lineage: Bacteria > Pseudomonadati > Pseudomonadota > Alphaproteobacteria > Hyphomicrobiales > Phyllobacteriaceae > Mesorhizobium > Mesorhizobium sp. M0678. The sequence continues at coordinate 259,299 of NZ_JAMYPT010000008.1, forward strand.
CCGGTAGAGGCCAGGTCGAGCGAAAAATCGCTGGCACCGTTCGGATTGATGGTGCCGGCTGCCTTGCCGGAGATTTTCTCGCCGGCAAGCGTCGCCTGCTCGATGGCCAGGCCGCTGGCCGACGAGAAACGGCCTGCCGCGTCGAGATCCAGCGGCCCGAGGCCAGCCTGCCGGGTCTGGCTGGTTTCGGCGCCGCTGAGGCGGGCGGTGAAGCGAATATCTGGGGCAGCCGACGATCCGGTGACCTGCGCGGTGCCGCTGAGCGCGCCGACGGCATCGAGACCCGGTGAAAAATCATTGGCAAGCGCTGCCGGCACCGCCGACAAGGTGGCAGCGAGATCGAGCGTCTGGCCGGCCGTACCCGACACGGCAACCGAACCACCGCCGACACCGAGCGCCAATTTCTCTATGCTCACCCTGCCATTGGCGATTGTCAGCGCTGATGGCTGCGCGACAGCTGCCTTGATGCCGCGGATGGTCGCCTCGCCCGAGGCAAGCTCGATGCTGGTGGTGCCGTTCGCAACCCTGACCCGCCCGGACGCGCTGGCCGGAATGCCGGCGACCGTGGCGCCGCCGCTAAAGCCGGTCCAGTCGCCATCGCGCTTCAGGTCGACATCGATGCCGCTGATCACCGTGGTTCCGGAGGTGATCGTGTCGGCCTTGATCTTGCCGGCGATTGCCGGTGCTTTGAGATAATTGGCGACCAGCGCGTTGACGGCGATTGTCTTCGCCGCCAGTTCGCCGCGCGAAATCACGGCGCTCGTCGCATCGATCGCGACCGTCGGCGCTCCGTTGTCGTTCGCAAAGCGGATGGTGCCGCGCACGTCGCCGGCTACCGACTGGCCCGCGAGTGCGGCCAGCGGAGCAATATCGGCGGCATCGAGGGTCAACGTGCCGAGCGGCAGCAGGTTGTCGTCGAGCCCGAGGTCGCCGGAGACCTTGTTGTCGGCTAACGAGACGGCAAGTCCATTGATGGAGCGCTTGCCGTCGGTTGTGACCAGCGATGCCTTGAGGTCGAGCGGCTGGTCGTCGACCGAGCCGGTCAGCGAGACATCGGCGGCTGGACTGGCGATATCGGCCTTGCCGCTCGCGCTCAGCTTGATCTGTTTCACCATATGACCGGACGCCGTCAGGCTGTCGCTGTTGGCCGAAACCGAGAAATCCGGAGCGCTGCGCGCGCCGCTTGCGGTCAGCGCGAAACCGACGGCGCCGCCGACCTTGGCGCCGACCAGCGGCGACAGCACCGATACGTCGCCCAGCGTACCCTTGATGTCGGCCCGGATATCGGTGCCTTGCGCACTGGCGGTGCCGCTGGCGCTAAGCGTGCCGGAGGTGAGTTGCAATGCGTTGGCGGCGAACGCACCGTCCGGGTCGCGTGTCGCGGTTGCGGAAAACTGCACGCGCTCGCCGAGAACCGAGCTGATTTGCGGCGGCAGCGCCGTCGAAGCCGCGTCGGCATTCATCTTGAGCGTCATCGACAGATCGGCAAGCGCCACTGTGGCTGTTACGGACGCATTGAGCGCGTCGCTGCGTAGCGTGCCGTCGTCGACGACAATCTGTTCCTTGCTGACGGAGCCGGCGAGACCGGCGCTGACCCTGCCCGTTATCAGCGGCGCCAAAGTCGCGACGTCGGTGTTCAGGTCGGCCGCCGTCAGCTTGATGGTGACCGGCCCGCTACGGTTCTGGATGTCGAAACCATCGGAATGCACTTGCCCGATCAGGTCGTCCACCCGCGTGCCGCCCGCCACCACCGAGACCAGCGACGCGCCGATATCGACCATCGGCGCCTTGCCACCGCCGAAAGCGCGGGCCGTGGCATCCTTGATCGCCACGGTTATCGGCTGCGCCTCGCTGCCGAGGCTGAGCACGATCGGCGGCCCCTTTGCGGCGAGCTTCACCGAAAGGTCGCTGGCGCCGTTCGGATCGACAATGCCTGTGGCGGTCGCGTGCACGGCGCCGCTGTCGATATTGGCGCGCTCGACATCGACGCCGCCGGCCGCGGTCGCTGTGCCGGCGAGGTCGAAGGTGGTCTTGCCGGCAAACAGCGGTTTCAGGGTTTCGGGCAGGAAGCGCTCGAATTCGCCATCGCCGTTGGCCTCGACATAATGACCCTTGTCGGTGAGCTGATGGCGACCGGTAAGCTGGGTGACGATCCGGCCGTCGACAACGAAGGTCCCTATGCCATTCCAGTTGGCGAGCGGTCCGGTGCCGGAAACGACAATGTTGACCGGCGGCGCGCCCGGCAGGTTGAGCAGGTTGGCGATGATGCCGCCGGCCGGCTCGGATGCCTTAAGGTCGAGGTCGAGCTTGTTGTCGGCCGGCGCGAAATGGGCTTTGGCGTCGACCGTGCCTTGCTTGCCGTCGTGGCGAACGATGTTGAGGTTGGTCTCGATCGCCAATGGTGAGGCGTCCGCCTTGAGCGCTCCCTTGGCTGCAAGTTCGGCGACACCGCTGCCGGCCAGAGCCTGCCCGAGCGCGATTTCGGGAAGGTCGAGTTGCCTGACGTCGATGGAAACCGGCAGCGTCGTCGCTCCGCTTTGGCTCGACTGTGTATTGGCCACCGGCAGCCTTGCCAACTCGATACGCTCGGCCCCAATGCGATCGGCGCTGAAGCTCTTCGACAGGAGTGCCAGCGGCGACCAATCGACGGCCACGTTGCGCGCCACCATCCAGGCGCCTTCGCGATCCTCCAGAACGACATGATCGACCCTCAGCGCGCCCGACCAGATGCCGTCGATGCCGACGACAGTGACCTTGCGATCACCGGTCGAGGCCATGGTCGAGATGATGCCGGCAAGGTTTTCGCGGCCGCGCTCGGTTTTGGTCAGCACGACGAGCGCCCCCACCGCCGCTGCCACGACGATGAGCAGCGTGTAGAAAAGGATACGGAGGATGCGCCTGAATATTGCCATCAGAATGCCTGGCCGATGCCGGCATAAATGCCGAAATGAGGATCGTCGGGGCCGCGGTTGAGCGGCACCGCCGCGTCGACGCGCAGCGGCCCGAACGCCGTCAGATAGCGCAAGCCTACACCCGCGCCGACCTTCATGTCCGAAAAATCGGGGACCTGCCTGGTCGACACCGTGCCGGCATCGACGAACGGCACGACGCCGATCTTGTCGGTGACGGCGATGCGCATCTCGACCGAGGTCTCGAAGAAGGAAAGCCCGCCGATCGGCTCTCCATTGCTGTCCTTCGGGCCGATGCCTTGATAGGCATAGCCGCGCACCGAACCGCCGCCGCCTGAGTAGAAGCGTCGATCTGCCGGAACATCTTGAAGACTGGCGCCGATGATAGAGCCGATGGCGACACGTTCGGCGAAAACGAATTTCGAGGCCGAATCGAGTGACTGGTAGGCCGACCCCTCGCCCTTCAGCTTGACAAACGCAGCCCCGCTCAAAATGTCGTAGCTAGGCTCGCCATAGGCCAGCACCCTGAAGCCCCGGGTCGGATTGAGCTTGCTGTCGCGATTGTCGTAGACATATTGCAGTGGAATGCTGGCGATCAGATAGGTCTGCTTGCCGAAAGCGTCGTGGATCCTCGAATAATCCAGCGCGACTTGCGCGGAAACCGTCTGCTTCTTGTCGAGTTCGTAGGATAGGCCGGTGCTGCCCTTGACCGAGAAATGGTCGTAGGCGTCGGGGTGCTCCAGCACGGTATTGACGCTGGCAATGAATTTCGACGCCGGCCCGACCACGCCCGGCTTTTCGAACATGACGCCGGCATTGTAATTGAGCTGGGTCAAGTCGTTGCTGCCGATGCCGCTGATCTTGCCGTCGATGCGCAGCTTTTCGGCGCGGCCAAACAGATTGCGATGCCCCCAATAGCCTTCGAGGCCCAGCCCTTCGGTGTTTGAGAAGCTGCCGCCAATGCCGAAATAGCGCGGCTTGCGTTCGCTTACCTGGACACCGATCGGGATGTTGCCCTCGGCGTCGAGGGCGTCGGCTTCCTTCACCGTCACGCTGTTGAAGACCTCGAGCCCGAGCAGCCGGTCGCGCGCATCGTCGATCTCATCGGGCGAATATTGGCGCCCGCGCTTAAGGCCGGTCATATATTCGGTGAAGTCGCGGTCGACCTTTTCCGTGCCCTCGACAGTGGTGTCGCCATAGCCGGCGACCGGGCCGGCCGCGACGGCAAGCGTCACGTCGAGCGTCGAACCGGCGTGCTCGGCGACGATCTCGCGGCCCGTCACCTTGGCCAGCGGCCTGCCTTCTTGCTTGAGTGCCCGCACGATCGCCGCCTCGGCCTTGAGCACGGCGCCCGAACTGGCGTCACCGCCGGCGATCAGGCCGAAATCGGCACTTGCCAGCCCCGCCGCATCGCCTTCCAGTCTGATGTTGCCAAGCGTGAATTTCGGCCCGGCTGCTATGCTTATCACCACCGGTATCGGCTGCGGACCCGAAAATTCGGCATCGGGCGGCAGATCGTCGAGCGGTTTGCCTTGGATCGTGATAGTGACCACACCCTCGTAGCGCGCGTCAGCGTAGAGTGCGGCAACAAGTTGCTCACGGTCACTGCGCGCCTTGGCCAGCAGGCCGAGAGAACCGGATACCGGGTGTTCCTCGTCGGCCTTCAGCGCCGAGGCGTTTTCGAGCTTCTCGGCGAGATCCTTGTCGGCGTCCGGCGCCTCGATCGTCACCGCATAGCGCAGCGGGTCGACGATATCGGCATCTTCGTCTTTGGATCCCCACAGCTTGATGCCGAAAATCTCGAAGGCTGCCGCACTTCCGGTTTCGGCAACAAGTGCCGTAGAGCACAACAATGCGAAAAGCAGGGCGCGCGAAAGCGCGCGCCGTGGCGCGGTTCCTCCCGACATCTGCCTTTCATACGCCGGCATTACGCTCCTAGCCTAGCTCGCAAACCTAAAATTGGAATGAAGTTCTGAAGCACTCGTAAAGGGGCCACAATCCAATTGCTGAAATAGACAGGGCTTGGAACTCACACCTTCTGCGTCGCCGCAAGAAAGCGTGATCCCCTGTCCTATGGAGCTACTACCGGTCACCGGCCGGAAAGCAAACCGTTGGCAGGCGGATCCTGCCGCGTCCCGATGTTGACAAGCGCGACTGAAGCTTGAAGATTTCTGGACGTAAGCACTTGTCTGGAGGGGTTTATGGCAATGCGCGTGGCTCGTGGTCTATCGATTCTTTTCCTTCTCTTTTTTGCCTGGAACGGTGTCGCGCAAGCGGCCGAAGCCCGGCGGGTGGTGACATCGGACAATTCCGACTATTTCGGTTTCGATCTCAGATCCGACCAGAATGTCAGCCTCGACCAGTGCAAGACCACCTGCCTCGGCGACCCGGCCTGCCGCGCCTTCACCTACAACCTCAAGGCCAAATGGTGCTTCCTTAAATCCGATTACAATTCGTTGAAACCCTTCGGCGGCGCCGTCGCCGGCAAGATCGTCAACATCGATGGCGATCCCGACATCGGCGCGCCACCCGAACTCGCCTTCTTCCCCAACTGGATGGCCGACCAGGCCCAGCAATACCGCAACAAGCTCACTGGCCCGACCTACACCAAGCCGACAGAAGGGCTGACGGCGCTAAGGGCCGCCGCCGAACAGTCGGCGCTGACGGGCGATCATCGCGCGGCCATGCACAAATACGAAGCGGCGGTTTCGGTGTTGCCTGATGATGGCCAGCTCTGGCTCGAGCTGGCGCGCGAAACGCTTGCCGTCCATCCGACCGCCAACAGCTCGGAGCCGTCGACCCTACCGGCGAACGCCACTTCCGCCGCCTTCAACGCCTACAAATTGCTGCGCACCACCAAGACGCGCGCCGACGTGCTGGCGCTGCTCGGGGACGGCCTTGATCGCCGCGATCTCTACAGGCCGGCCCTGCAGGCCTACGAGGCGAGCCTCGCTCTCGTCAATTCGCCGGCAGTCAGGGCCGCCTATCAGGATCTCAAGGCCCGCAAGGGCTTCCGCGTCATCGATCATACCGTCGATGCCGACACCAGCGCGCCACGCATCTGCGCGCAGTTCTCCGAGGAACTGGTCAAGACCGGCGTCGACTACTCGCAGTTCGTTACTGTCGACAACGCCGCTCCCAAGGGCGTCGAAGCCAAGGACAAGCAGATCTGCGTCGAAGGACTCGAGCACGGCCAACATTATGACGTGACCTTCCGCGCCGGCTTGCCGGCCGCCATTGGCGAAGTCACCGCGGCACCGGTGGTTCTGTCGATCTACGTGCAGGACCGCGCGCCTTCGGCCCGCTTCACTGGCGACAGCTTCGTGCTGCCCGCAGGCGCACGCCGCGGCATACCGGTCGTCACCGTCAACATGAATGCCGCCGAAATGAAGCTCTTCCGCATCGGCGACCGCTCGCTGGCCCAGCTTCTGTCGGGATATCAGTTCCTGCGCCAGCTTGACGGCTACGACATTTCGAACATCTCCGAACAGATGGGCGAGCCGGTCTGGCAAGGCCAGCTCGACATCGCCAACGACCTCAACAAGGAAGTCACCACCTCCTTCCCAATCGACGAGGCTTTGCCGAAGCGCAAGCCCGGCGTCTATGTGCTGACCGCACAAGCCGTCAACGATCGCAGCGACGACTATGATTCGCACGCCACGCAATGGTTCGTCGTCTCCGATATCGGCCTGTCGACCTATACCGGACAGGATGGGCTGAACGTCTTTGCCCGTTCGCTCGCAACCGCCAAGCCGATCGCCGGCGCCGAGCTGACGCTGCTGGCCAGGAACAATGAAATCCTCGGCACCGCGACCACCGACGCGGAAGGGCGGGCGGTGTTCAATCCCGGCCTGACGCGCGGCGACAGCGGCATGGCCCCGGCCGTGCTGATGGCCAAACAGGGCGACGACGATTTCGTCTTCCTCGATATGGGCCGCGCCGGCTTCGACCTGTCCGACCGTGGCGTCGCCGGACGGCCGGCACCTGGCGCGCTCGACGTCTATGCCTGGACCGAGCGCGGCATCTACCGCGCCGGCGAAGATGTCCATGTCGCGGCCCTTGCCCGCGACAGTGCCGCCAAGGCGGTCGAGAACCTGCCGCTGACCTTCATCTTCTCGCGGCCCGACGGCGTCGAGGACCGCCGCATCGTCAGCGATGGCGCATCGGCCGGTGGTCACGCGGTCGACCTGCCGCTGGAACCCAACGCCATGCGCGGCACCTGGACGGTGGCGATCCATACCGATCCCAAGCAGGCGGCGGTCGCCAGCCAGATGTTCCTGGTCGAGGACTTCGTACCGGACCGCATCGAGTTCGACCTGTCCTCCGACAAGCAGGAGATCGCGCAGGGCGAGACCGCCAACATTACCGTCGACGGCCGCTTTCTCTACGGCGCGCCGGCCGCGGGCCTCGCGCTCGAAGGCGAATTGACGCTGTCGACCGCCCGCGACTGGGATCGCTTCAAAGGCTATTCCTTCGGTCTGGCCGACGAACAGTCGGCGGAACCGACGGTGACGCCCTTCACCGGCCTGCCGGTGGTCGGCGAAAACGGCAAGGCGACCTTCCCTGTCTCCGTCGATCAATTGCCATCCACCACCAAGCTGGTCGATGCAAAGGTCACTGTCAGGATGCGTGAAACCGGCGGCCGTGCCGTCGAGCGCTCGCTGAATATCGGCATCCGCCCCCAGGGCCACATGATCGGCATCCGCCCGGATTTCGACGACGACGAGGTGCCGCAAGGCGGCACGGCCAAGTTCAGCCTGATCGCTGTCGACCCAGACGGCAAGCGTGAGGCGCTGAAGGGCGCGCAGTGGTCGCTGGTCAAGGTCGAGCGCAGCTACCAGTGGTACCGCTCGAGCAACTCCTGGAACTATGAGCCGGTCACCTTCACCAAGGCGGTGGCCAACGGCCAGGTCGACCTGAGCGCCGATGGCGAGGCGACGGTGTCGCTGCCGGTCGACTGGGGCCGCTACCGGCTCGAGATCGAGACAGCGGATCCGGAAGGCCCGGCCACCAGCTACGAGTTCGACGCCGGCTGGTATGTCAGTTCCACCACCACCGAAACGCCCGACGGCCTCGAGATCGCCCTCGACAAGGATACCTATGCGGCGGGCGAAGTGGCCAAGCTCAAAGTGTCGCCGCACTTTGCCGGCGAGCTGCTCGTCACCATCGGCGCCGACAAGCTCCTGAAGACCGTCACCGCCAGCGTGCCGGCCGGCGGCAGCACCGTCGACATCCCGGTCGGCGACGACTGGGGTGCCGGCGCCTACGTCACGGCAACGCTGTTCAGGCCGGGCGATGCGCAAGAGACACGCATGCCGGCGCGCGCCATCGGCGTCAAATGGCTGAAGCTCGATCCCGGCTCGCGGAAGCTTGCCGTCAGCTTGGCGCCGCCGGACAAGACCATGCCGCGCCAGCAGCTGTCGATCCCGGTGGCCGTAGCCGGCGTGCAGCCCGGCACCAACGCCTATGTCATGGTCGCGGCCGTCGACGTCGGCATCCTCAACCTGACCAACTACAAGGTTCCGGATCCGGAGAACTGGTTCTTTGGCCAGCGCATGCTCGGTCTCGAGGTTCGCGACATCTATGGCCGGCTGATCGACGGCTCGCTGGGCACAACCGGTAAGCTGCGCACCGGCGGCGACGGCGCCAACATGCAATCGCAAGGCAGTCCGCCGACCGAAAAGCTGGTCGCCTTCTTCTCCGGCCCGGTCCAGCTCGACGCCGACGGCAAGGCGCGGATCGACTTCGACATTCCGCAGTTCAACGGCACCGTGCGCGTCATGGCCGTCGCCTGGACAAAGGAAGCAGTCGGCCATGCCCAGTCCGACGTCATCGTTCGCGATCCGGTGGTGATCACCGCCGGCCTGCCGCGATTCCTGGCGCCCGGCGATTCCGCCGTCATGCGGCTCGACATCGCCGACACCGACGGCCCCGCTGGCGACTACAAGCTGACCATCGACACGACGGGCGACCTGTCTACCGGCAGTGCCGCCTTGCCTGAAAAGCTGACGCTGGCCAAAGGCAAGCGGCAGACGCTGACCGTGCCGTTGATTGCGCAGACCGCGGGCAACGCCTCGATCACCATCAAGCTTGCGCATGCCGACGGCACCGCCGTCGAGCAGACGCTCTATGTGCCGGTGCGCCCAGCGCAACTGCCTGTGACCACCCGCATGGTCGTCGACCTCAAGGGCAATGGCGGCGCGCTGCGCGTCGACAAGGAACTGCTGGCGGCAAGCCTGCTCGATGGCGCTTCGGTCAGCGTCGGCGTTTCGCAGGCGGCTGCCTTCGATGTACCGTCGCTGCTGATGACGCTCGACCGCTATCCCTATGGTTGCGCCGAACAGACCACCAGCCGCGCCATGCCGCTTCTCTACGTCAACGAGATGGCTTCCGGCATCGGCATGGCCAGCGACCCCGATCTGCATGGCCGCGTCCAGGACGCCATCTACAAGGTGCTGAGCTATCAGGCCTCGGCCGGCAGCTTCGGCCTGTGGGGTCCGGGTTCCGGCGATCTGTGGCTCGACGCCTATGTCACCGATTTCCTCACCCGGGCGCGCGAGCAGAAATACGACGTACCGGCCCTGGCGATGAACCAGGCGCTGAGCAATCTGCAGAACGCGATCGGCTACGATCAGGACGTCCAGGATCGCGGCAGCGAGATCGCCTATGCGCTCTATGTGCTTGCCCGCAACAAAAAGGCCTCGGTCGGCGATCTGCGTTATTATGCCGACACCCAGCTCGAAGCCTTTACCAGCCCGATGGCCGTCGCCCAACTGGCGGCGTCTCTCGCGCTCTACGGTGACACCCAGCGCTCGGAGGCAACCTTCCAGGCCGCGCTGCAACTGGCCAAGTCGACGCCCGAATATGACTATTACCGGTCCGACTATGGCTCGCCACTGCGCGACGGCGCGGCGATCCTGGCGCTTGCCGCGGAAAGCAAGCCGGTGCCGACCATCGTGCCGGCGCTGATCCAGCTGGTGACCAGGGAACGCGCCGACGCCAGGTGGACCAGCACACAGGACGAGTCCTGGATGCTGCTGGCCGCCCGCGCGCTGAAGGCCGGCAATGATTCGATCGCGCTGACCGTCAACGGCGCACCGCATGCCGGCGGCTATTCGGACCAGATCGCCGGTGGCGACCTGGCCGACAGTCCGCTGACCATCGTCAACACCGGCAGAAATCCGCTGCAGGCGGTCGTCACCACCGTGGCCTCGCCGATCCAGCCTCTGCCAGCCGGCGGCAACGGCTTTACCATCAGCCGTACCTACTACAAGCTAGACGGCACAGAGGCCAACGTGACGGAGGTCAAGCAGAACGAACGCTATGTCGTCGTGCTCAAGGTTTACGAGCAGAACACCTGGCCTTCGCGACTGCTGATCACCGACCTGTTGCCGGCCGGCTTCGAGATCGACAATCCGGGCCTGGTCTCCAGCGCCCAATTGACGAACTTCTCCTGGCTGGCGCAGACTGATGCCGCCCATCTCGAATTCCGCGACGACCGTTTCGTCGCGGCTTTCAATCCCAACGACGGCGATGGCGACCGCAACATCACACTCGCCTACGTCGTGCGCGCGGTGACGCCGGGCACCTACGCCCACCCGGCGGCAACGATCGAGGACATGTACCGGCCGCAATATTCGGCTCGCACCGCCACCGGCATGATGGAGGTCAAGGCGCCGTAAGGCAAAAAATAGCGGATAGGAATATGGCGATGGCGCTGCCCCTCATTGCCCTGCCGGGCATTTCTCCCCGTATAGAGACGGGGAGAAAGAGCCATGCGCCGAAGTTTTCGCCGAACTTTAACGTCGCAGAAAAGGCGCCAAGGGTCGCGACAGCCCCCTTCTCCCCGTCACTAAACGGGGAGAAGGTGCCGGCAGGCGGATGAGGGGCGGCGCCATGCTCTCCAGAAAATTCCTGCGCCGAGCGGCCATCACGGGCATTTCCTTGGTCGGTCTCGCTGCAATCACCGCCGCCGCCCTCTGGCAGCTCGACCGCGCTTTTCCGCCGCCGCTGCCGGCTGCTTTGGCGGTCTCGACCGAGGTGCAGGACCGAGACGGCCAGCTGCTGCGCGCCTTCGCTACGCCGGATGGCTACTGGCGGCTCGCTACCAGCCTGGACCAGGTCGACAAGCAGTTCGTCGACATGCTGGTCACCTATGAGGACAAGCGTTTCTGGGATCATCAAGGCGTCGACGTGCTGGCTCTGGCGCGTGCCGCCGGCCAGTTCGCGACCAGCGGCCATATCGTCTCCGGTGGTTCGACGCTGCCGATGCAACTCGCCCGGCTGATCGAACCGCGCGACAGCCGCAGCCTCGGCTCGAAGATCAAGCAGATGCTGCGCGCCCTCCAGATCGAACGGCGGCTTTCCAAGCGCGAGATCCTCGAACGCTATCTGACGCTGGCGCCCTATGGCGGCAATCTCGAAGGTGTGCGCGCCGCTTCGCTTGCCTATTTCGGCAAGGAGCCGAAACGGCTGACGGTCTCGGAGGCGGCCCTGCTCGTCGCTTTGCCGCAATTGCCGGAAAAGCGGCGCCCTGACCGCAACCTCGACGTCGCCCATGCCGCCCGCGACCGCGTGCTGACCCGCATGGTCTCGGCAGGCCTGCTCGGCGAACGTGAAGCCGCGCGTGCCGCGCTCGACGATGTGTCGGGGCTGCGGCGGACCTTGCCGGCGCTCGCTGCCCATGCGGCCTATACGATGCTGTCCAAGGCCATTCCCGGCCAGAAGCTGCAACTGACGATCCGCAAGAGTGTCCAGGAAGGGCTGGAGCAGGTGGCCAAGGATGCGGCCGCCAGGCTCGGCCCTCGCCTCTCGGTGGCCATGGTACTGGCCGATGCCCGTACCGGCGATATTCTTGGTGAGGTCGGCTCTGCCGATTTCTTCGATGCCAGCCGTTCGGGCTGGATCGACATGACCAAGGTCGTTCGCTCGCCTGGCTCGACGCTGAAGCCGTTCATCTACGGCCTCGCCTTCGAACAGGGCCTGGTGGCGCAGGAGATGCTGATCGAGGACAGCCCAGCCGATTTCTCCGGGTATCGGCCGAAGAACTTCGACATGGGCTATCAGGGCGATGTCAGCATCAGGCAGGCGCTGCAATTGTCGCTCAACGTGCCGGCGATCCGCGTGCTCGACGCGGTCGGCCCGGCCCGGCTGATGGCACGCTTTCGCCAGGCCGATGTGACCCCTATCCTGCCCGTCAACGAAGCGCCCGGCCTGGCGATCGGCCTCGGCGGCGTCGGGGTGACCCTGCGCGACCTGGTCCAACTCTATGCCGGCCTTGCCAATGGCGGCAAGGCACACACGCTGCATGACGGCACCGAGCCGGCGAATGCCGAACGCTCGACCACCACCATCCTCGACGGGCAGGCGACCTGGCAGATCACCGACATCCTGTCAGGCGTCAAGCCTCCCCAGGGTGCCGCCCAACGCGGCATCGCCTACAAGACCGGCACCTCCTACGGCTATCGCGACGCCTGGTCGGTCGGCTTCGACGGCCGCTACGTGCTCGGCGTCTGGGTCGGCCGCCCCGACGCCGGCGCTGTGCCCGGCCTGTCCGGCTATGTCTCGGCTGCGCCCATCCTGTTCGAAGGTTTTGTCCGTTCCAGCCTGGCCGCCGTACCGCTGCCGAGCCAGCCGTCCGGCGTCCGGCGTCCGAAGCGCGAGGAGCTGCCGGTGACGCTGACGCGCTTCGGCGCCGGCGCCGATGGGCTGGTACAGGCGATGCCGACCGAACCTGCGCCAACCATCATCTTTCCGCCCGACGGCGCTCGCGTCGATCTCGGCACTTCCTCGGCCGACCCCTCGCCGCTGGTGCTCAAGCTGCAAGGCGGCCGCGCACCATTCCGCTGGCTGGCCAACGGCAAGCCGCTGGTCGGCATCGACCGGCGGCGCACCGCGACCTGGCAGCCGGACGGCGCCGGCTATTCGACCCTAACCGTGATCGACGCGGCGGGACGCGCGGCCAGTGTGAAGGTTTTCGTCGAGTGAAAGTTTCCCTTGAATAATTTCCGGCAGGTGATTCAGGGGATTGTGTTTTACGTCTTGCTTTCGGCCGCCGGTACTTTCTCGGCGTCTGCTGACGCGCTGCCCGCCAGCTTTGTTCGGCTAGCCGACATCGATCCCAATATCCGGCAGGATATCCGCTATGCCGGCCTCGAAAATTTCCTGCATCGCAAGGTAAGCGGCTACGATGCGCCGGTATGCGTCCTCACCAGGCAAGCGGCGCAAGCGCTTTCGGCAGTGCAGAAAGCGATTGCCGCCGAAGGGCTGACGCTGGTCGTGTTCGACTGCTATCGCCCTGCGCGGGCTGTCTCCGACATGGGTGACTGGACAAAAACGAGTGGACCACCGGACCCGCAGTGGTACCCAAAGGTCAAGCGCAAGGATCTCATCGCCAAGGGCTATATCGGCGAACTGTCCACCCATTCGCGCGGATCGACGGTCGATGTCGCGATCGCGCGAGCCGACCGCAAGAGCGCTCCGAAACCGTCCTGCGGCGCGACCGATGCCGACACGCTCGATTTCGGCACGGGTTTCGACTGTTTCGATCCAGCGAGCGAAACGGCTCACCGATCCATAGCCAGTGAAGCGGCGGCTAACCGCAAAAGACTTGTCGAGGCGATGCGTGCCGGCGGCTTCAAGAATTACGCCCGCGAATGGTGGCACTTCACGCTGGAGAACGAGCCGTTTCCAAAAGAGCGCTTCAACTTTCCCGTTACCGCCGAATAGCCGGCCGAAACCTTCGGGCGCGACGCAGCCATTGCCGAAAAGCTAGCCGTCTCTAGATAATCGCGTCGGGAGCGCGATCATGGTCCATGCGGGGAAAATAGTTTCTCGCATCGCCGAAACTAGGCGAAAAATTGCTTCAATAGGCCAAAAAAGGCAACATTGAATGCATCTAAATTCTATCAATTCGGTAGATTGGCGCGAGTTCAACGGAGGCGGAAATGACCAAACCTCATTTCAGGAAACTGCTCGGCGCACTGGTCGCCACGTCTGTCCAGTTCGGCACGCTCGGTTTCGCGTTTGCCGACACCACCATTCTCAACGTGTCCTATGATCCGACGCGTGAGCTCTACAAACAATTCGACGAGGCCTTCACCGCCCACTGGAAGGCCGAGACAGGCGAGACGGTCACCGTCCAGCAGTCGCATGGCGGGTCGGGCGCGCAGGCTCGCGCCGTGATCGACGGCCTCGACGCCGACGTGGTGACGCTGGCGCTCGAAGGCGATATCAACGCCATTGTCTCGAAAGCGAAGAGGATCAATCCCGACTGGCGGACGAAATTCGAAAACAATTCGGCGCCCTACACCTCGACCATCATCTTTCTCGTCCGCAAGGGAAACCCCAAGGGCATCCATGACTGGGGCGATCTGGTCAAGGACGACGTCCAGGTGATCACGCCGAATCCCAAGACCTCCGGTGGTGCGCGCTGGAACTATCTCGCCGCCTGGGCCTACGCCAGCGCCAAGGATGGCGGCGACGAGGCCAAGACCAAGGAATTCGTCGGCAATCTCTATGCGCATGTCCCGGTTCTCGACACCGGTGCGCGCGGCGCAACCGTGACCTTCGCGCAAAAAGGGCTGGGCGACGTGCTGCTCGCCTGGGAAAACGAGGCCTATCTGGCGCTCGACGAGTTCGGCGCCGACAATTTCGACATCGTCTACCCGCCGACCTCGATCCTGGCCGAGCCGCCGGTCGCCGTGGTCGACGCTAATGTCGACGCCAAAGGCACGCGGAAAGTTGCCGAAGCTTATCTGAGCTATCTCTATTCCAAGGAAGGCCAGACGCTCATCGCCAAAAACCATTATCGCCCTTCGAAGCCCGAGTTGGTGCCGGCGGAGGACTTGGCCAAGCTGCCTGAGATCAAGCTGATCACCATCGACGACCCGCTTTTTGGCGGCTGGAAGAAGGCACAGCCTTATCATTTCGGCGATGGTGGTATATTCGACCAGATCTACAAACCGGCCCAGTAGCATTTAGATCAGGACGACATGACCACAGCACCCGCCAAGGCGGGGTGGCGATTCAGGCAGCCGAGCGTCATTCCGGGTTTCGGATTGACGCTCGGCTTCTCGCTTGCCTACCTCACCCTCATCATCCTCATCCCCCTGTCCGGGCTGATCTGGCGCTCGGCGGCGCTCGGCTGGACCGACTTCTGGGCGATCGTCACCGACCGCCGCACCATCAACGCGCTTGAAATCAGCTTCGGCACCGCCTTCATTGCCGCCGCCGTCAACGTCGTCTTCGGCACGATCGTCGCGTGGGTGCTGGTGCGCTACAGCTTTCCAGGCCGCCGCATCGCCGATGCCATGGTCGACCTGCCCTTCGCGCTGCCGACGGCGGTTGCCGGCATCGCGCTGACCACGCTTTACGCACCGAATGGCTGGATCGGAAGCCTGCTGACGCCGCTCGGCATTAAGGTCGCGTATACGCCGCTCGGCATCGTCATCGCGCTGGTCTTCATCGGTCTGCCCTTCGTCGTGCGCACCGTGCAGCCGATCATGGAGGAGATCGACAAGG